>JAJAZH010000362.1 GCA_026785815.1 Ramlibacter sp.
ACGGGTCAGGCTGTGATCGGTCATCGCGTCACTGTAGCCCGCTGGTGGAAAAGACGGTTGCTTCGCCCCTGCGATTCGCGGCTCGAGTCCGGGGTGCCAGTCAGCGTGCCGGCGATCGCGCTGCAGAGGCCGGCACTGTCGCGGCTGGAGGCACCGCCGGAACCGCCGCAGCGGCGGCGGCCGCTGGGGGCACCACCGCTGCAGGAGCAGGAGCCGCTGGCGGCGTCACCGGCGCCACGCGCCAGATGACATTTCCGACATCGTCCGCCACCAGCAGCGCGCCCCTGGCGTCGAGCGCCACACCGACCGGGCGTCCGTACGCCTCGCCATCGGCGCTGAGGAAGCCGGTCAGGAAGTCGACCGGCTCGCTTGCCGGCTTACCGCCGGCAAAGGGCACGAACACCACTTTGTAGCCGCTGCGCGGCTTGCGGTTCCAGGAGCCGTGTTCGCCGATGAAGGCGCCGCTGGCGAAGTTGGCAGGCATCCGTGCATCCGAGAACGCCAGGCCCAGCGGCGCGACGTGCGAACCCAGACCGTAATCGGGGGCGATAGCTTTGGACACCATCTCCACTTTGACCGGCGTCACCCGCACGTCCACGTTCTGGCCGAAGTAACTCCAGGGCCAGCCGTAGAAGGCGCCGTCCTTGACCGAGGTCAGGTAGTCGGGCACCAGGTCGTTGCCCAGTTCGTCACGCTCGTTCACCACGGTCCAGAGCGCCTTGCTTTCCGGCTCCCAGCCCAGCCCGTTGGGATTGCGCAGGCCGGTGGCGAACAGGCGCTTGACGCCAGTGGCGCGGTCCACCTCCCAGATCGCGGCGCGTCCTTCTTCGGCCGGCAATCCGTTCTCGCCGATGTTGCTGTTGGAGCCCACCGTCGCATACAGCTTGCTGCCGTCAGCGCTGGCGATGATGTTCTTGGTCCAGTGGTGGTTGATCGGCCCGCCCGGCAGGTCGGTCACTTTCACCGGTGCCGCCGATGCTCTGGTCTGCCCGGTCACGTACGGCACCTTGACGATGGCGTCGGCGTTGGCGATGAACAACTCACTTCCCACCAGCGCCATCCCGAATGGCGAATTCAGCCCGCTCAGGAACACGCTGCGCACCTCGGCCACGCCGTCGCCATCGACATCGCGCAGCAGGGTGATCCGGTTGGCGCTCGGGACGCCGGCGCCGGCCCGCTTCATCATGAACTTCATCGCCCAGCCCTTGAGGGTCTTCAGCACGTCGGTGGTGGTGGTTTCGCCTTTTGGCGGCGCATTGCTCTCGGCCACCAGCACGTCGCCGTTGGGCAGCACATAGACCCAGCGCGGATGCTCGAGGCCGGCCGCCAGCGCCGTGACGCGAAAGCCGGCGGTCGCCGTTGGCCGGACACCCTGCGGCCAGCCAACCGCCTTGGCGACGCTCACGGTCGGCAGCATCGACTGCTGCGGCGGCGGCAGCGTCGGGCTAGGCCCGACGCCCGCGCTCGGGGCGGAGACTGCGACCGTGCCGCAGGCGCCGAGGCCGGCCAGGATCAAGGCGCACAGTGGGCCAGAGCGTGTAATCTTCATAACGTAAGAGTCTGATCGGGGCCCTGGCGGGCGTCTGTAGGCATAAACCGCGAAAATACCGGCATGACCCAAGACCTGTTTCGCCATGACGCGTACCTGCGCGAATGCGCCGCCACCGTGCTTGCCATCGGCGACCAAGGCATCGTGCTGGACCGGACGGTGTTCTATCCGCTGGGCGGCGGCCAGGCCGGCGACAGCGGCTGGCTGCTGCTGGCCGATGGCACCGAGCTGCCGATCGCCGACACCCGCAAGGCCAAGGACGCCGAAGGCCGCTTCACTGACCAAATCTGGCACCAGGCCGCGCCGCAAGCCGCAGCCGTCCTGCCCGTGCTGAAGGTCGGCGACCGGGTGACGGCGCGAGTCGACTGGGAGCGGCGCCATCGCCTGATGCGCTTCCACACCGCCACCCACCTGCTCTGCCACCTGGTGCCGCAGCTGGTGAACGGCTGCTCGATCACGCCCGACTACGCGCGGCTGGACTTCAACATGACCGACCCGCTGGACAAGGACGCTCTCAGCGCTGGCATCGCGCGGCTGGTCGCTGCAGCGCTTCCGGTCACGGTCGCATCGATCAGCGACGACGAGCTCGACGCCAATCCGGCGCTGGTCAGGAGCATGTCGGTGCAGCCGCCGCGCGGCAGCGGACGGGTCCGTACCATCTCCATCGGCGCCCTGCCCGCCGCTGGCGGCCAGCCCGGCGACGGGCCGAAAGTCGACTACCAGCCCTGTGGCGGAACCCATGTGGCCAACACCTCGGAAATCGCTGGCGTGGTGGTGACACGGATCGAAAAGAAGAGCGCGACGACCCGGCGGGTGGTGCTGGGTTTTGCACCGGCGGGAACTTGAACGCCCGTCGCCGCCTCTGATGAGCACTTTGATCGAACGCCTGCGCCTGTCCGCCGCCGTCCTGCTGGCGGCCTGTGTTGCCTTTGCCGGCGCCGCGGTGGCCCAGAGCGGCGCCAGGAGCGTGGTCACCACCGAACGGGTGCGGGCCGAATTGATGGCCCATGCGCCGCAAGGCGCGGAGGCGGGCAAGACCGTCTGGATCGGGTTGCAGCTGGCGCATCAGCCGGAATGGCACACCTACTGGAAGAATTCCGGCGACTCGGGCTTGCCGACCCAGCTGACCTGGACCTTGCCGGCTGGCGTCACCGCCGGAGAAATCGCCTGGCCGCTGCCCAAGAAGATTCCGGTCGGCACGCTGCTCAACTATGGCTACGAAGGCACGGTGCTGCTGGCGGTCCCGCTCACGATTTCCCCGCAGTTCAAGCCAGCGCTGCTCTCGGGCGATCTCGACATCAAGCTGAAGGCGCTCTGGCTGGTCTGCCGCAAGGAGTGCATCCCGGAAGAGGGCGAATTCGCCCTGAAGCTGCCGCTGCGCAGCACCACAGCGATCAACGGCGCGGCATTCGATGCGGCCGCCGCGGCCCAGCCGCGTCCGGTCATGGGCAGCACGCTCGGGATCACGACCGACAGCCATGTCCGGGTCGACGGCAACGCGATCCGGCTGTCGGTGCAGGGCCTGCCGGTGGAGTTGCGCGGGAAAAAGCTCGACCTGTTTCCCGAAACTGCTGAAGTCATCGAGAGCGCCGCCGCCTGGACCCAAGCCTGGAGCGGCGGCGAGTGGACCGCCAGCGTTCCGCTGTCGCCCCAGCGCAGCAACAGCCCCACCGTCATGCCAGTGGTGCTGGTGGACGGGACGCAGGGTTATCGCTCCGAACTCAGGGTCCTCGGCGACTGGCCGCGGACGGCTGCGGCAACCACTGTCTCACCCGCCCTGGACGCGGCATTGCGCCAGAACGCCGCAACGGGGGCGCCGGCGGCAACATCGATCTCGCTGCTGGCCGCACTCATCGGCGCCCTGCTCGGCGGGCTGATCCTGAACCTGATGCCCTGCGTGTTCCCGGTGCTGGCGATCAAGGTCGTGGGCTTCACCCGGTATGCGGATGA
>JAJAZH010000363.1 GCA_026785815.1 Ramlibacter sp.
ACCTGATTCGACGCGTCCACGAACATCGCACCGACGCCGTCGAAGGCTTCACCCAGCGCTACGCCGTCCATCACCTGGTCTGGTTCGAAGCCACCGAATCCGTCGCAGCCGCGATCCAGAAAGAAAAGCAGATCAAGAACTGGAAGCGGGCGTGGAAGATCGCACTGATCGAGAAGGAGAATCCGAATTGGCATGACCTGTACGGGTCGCTGCTGTGACCACGCGGTTCCTACGCTTGGGAGCGTGGATCCCGGGTCAAGCCCGGGATGACAATTTCACCGGTCAAGCTCGGGATGACAGCCTGAAGAACCTTGTCATTGCGGGCTGAGCCTGCCTCGGACCTGATCCGGGGACCCGCAATCCATTCCCTCAGTGCGTATCCCCACCCAGCAGCGCGATCATTCCGGCTTCCAGGGCTTCCATGCGCTCGGCGAGTTGGGGTGCGGACTGCTTGGACTGCAACATGTACTGGCGGAAGGTGGTGAGCAGCGTGGTGCGCTCGGGGTGATGCAGGATCGCGGTCGCGAGCGCGGCCTGCATGACGTGGATCTGCGCGGCGAGGGCGAGCTGGTTGTCCATCAGGCCGGCGATGTTCAGGCTGTGCAGGTCGAGGGTTTCCGTCGTGTTCTTGGAGTCCATGAAAAGGCACCTTCGGTTGATCGGCAGCCTTCATCCTACCGGCCCGATTCCTCTGCTGCGATCACCCCGGCGCGGTCCCGGCACTCGCCCCCGGCGGCGGCGTCTTGGGCTGGTAGTCGCAGTACCGGACGACGGCGCATTCCCAGCAACGCGGGGTGCGCGCCACGCAGACGTAGCGGCCGTGCAGGATCAGCCAGTGGTGCGCATTGGCAAGGTACTGCTTCGGTACCCGCTCCAGCAGTCCCATCTCCACTTCGTACGGATTGCGCCCCGGCGCCAGGCCGGTGCGGTTGCTGACGCGAAAGATGTGGGTGTCCACCGCCATCGTCTCTTCGCCGAAAGCGACGTTCAGCACCACATTGGCGGTCTTGCGGCCGACGCCGGGCAGCGCCTCCAGCGCCTCGCGCGTCCGCGGCACCGTGCCGCCGTGTTGCTCGACCAGGATCCGGCAGGTCTCGATCAGGTGCCTGGCCTTCGAGCGGAACAGGCCAATGGTCTTGATGTAGCCCTCCAGCCGTTCCGGTCCGAGATCGAGGATCGCCTGCGGTGTGTTGGCCACCGGGTACAGGCGCCGGGTCGCCTTGTTGACGCCGACATCGGTGGCCTGCGCCGACAGCAGCACCGCGGCCAGCAGTTCGAACACGCTGGCGAACTCCAACTCGGTGACTGGCTGCGGATTGGCCGCCCGCAGCGTCGCGAAGAAGGGCTCGATGTCCCGTTGCTTCACCGGGTCCGGGATTCGTCGAGGAACAGCTGGACCTGGCTCAACATGGAAGCCCTCCTTAAGTCGCGCGGCGATGCCGGATTGCACCCTGGCCGCCAGACGGAGGCGATCAGACCATAGGGCCTCGGCGTTGGCAATTCTGGAAAGCCTCAGGGGTCCGCGGGGCTGGGATAATCCGCCAACGACAACCACCACCCGAAGAGCCTGCCATGAAATTCGACTTCAAAAACCCCTATGCCAGCACCCGCATCCCGGTGCTGGCGCGCAACGTCTGCTCCACTTCGCACCCGCTGGCGGCGCAGGCCGGATTGCGAATGATGTGGAAGGGCGGCAATGCAGTGGACGCCGCCATCGCCGCCGCCGCCGCGATGACGATCTGCGAGCCGGTCAGCAATGGGCTGGGCAGCGACGCCTTTGCCATCCTGTGGGACGGCAAGGAGCTGCACGGCCTCAATTCGTCCGGCCCGGCGCCGGCGAGCTGGACGCCGGCCTACTTCCAGAAGAAATACGGCAACGACGTGAAGCCGCCCAAGCGCGGTTTCGATTCGGTGACAGTGCCCGGCGCTGTCGGCGCCTGGGTGGCGCTGAGCGAGAAGTTCGGCAAGCTGCCGTTCGCCGACCTGCTGGAGCCGGCCATCGAGATCGCCGAGCGCGGCTACCTGCTGCCGGTCGTGGTGCAGCAGAAGTGGGCCGACGCCACGCCCGAATTCGGCAAGCTGCCCGGCTTTTCCGAAAGCTTCCTGCCGTGGGGCCGGGCCCCGGAAGTGGGCGAGCTGTTCCAGTTCAAGGCTGCGGCGCGCGCGCTGCGGGCCATCGCCCAGAGCAAGGGCGAGGCTTTCTATCGCGGCGAGATCGCGCAGGCGGTCGAGCAGTTTTCGGCTGCCAACGGCGGCACCATCACGGCCCAGGACTTCGCCAGCTTCAAGCCCGAGTGGGTCAAGCCGATCGGCAGGGACTACCGCGGTTACACGCTGCACGAGATTCCTCCGAACGGGCAGGGCATCGCGGCGCTGATGGCGCTCGGCATCCTGGAGCAGTTCGACCTCACCGGCCTGCCGGTCGACGGACCGGACGCGCAACACCTGCAGATCGAGGCCATGAAGCTGGCTTTCGCCGACACCTACAAGTACGTCGCCGAGCGCAAGGCGATGGAAGTGACGACCGAGCAGATGCTGGACGACGCCTACCTGAAGGGCCGCGCCCGCCTGATCGACATGAAGAAGGCGCAGGACTTCGGCGCCGGCAACCCGGTCAAGGGCGGCACCATCTACCTGACGGCGGCCGACGAGAACGGGATGATGATCAGCTTCATCCAGAGCAACTACATGGGCTTCGGCTCCGGCTGCGTCGAGCCGACCTTCGGCATCAGCCTGCAGAACCGCGGCCACGGCTTCAGCCTGGAGCCGGGGCCCAACCAGGTCGCGCCCGGCAAGCGGCCATTCCACACCATCATCCCGGCTTTCCTGACCCAGGGCGGCCAGCCGGTCATGAGCTTCGGCGTGATGGGCGGCAACATGCAGCCGCAGGGCCACATGCAGACCCTGGTGCGGATGCTGGATTACAAGCAGAGCCCGCAGGTCGCCTGCGACGCACCGCGCTGGCGCTTCAACGCCGGCCTGTCGCTCAACGTGGAGCAGCAGATGAACAAGGCCACGGTGCAGGAGCTGGGCCAGCGCGGCCACCAGATGGAGGTGATCCGCGACAGCTATCAGGATTTCGGCGCCGGCCAGTTCATCTGGCGCGCTGGCAATCCGAAGGTCGAGGGCTACATCGCCGCCAGCGATGCCCGGCGCGACGGCCTGGCTGCGGGATTTTAAGGATTGCCAGTGCGCCCCGATTGCGTGGTAATCGGCGTTTGATTGTCGGAGCCAGAGGAGATGTCATGAACTTCAGAATGTTGGCGCTGATGGCGCTGCTCGGCACCGCCGCCGCCTCGGTCCAGGCGCAGGACAAGTGGGTGATCGGCCAGTCGGCCCCGCTCACCGGGGGCAATGCCAAGTTCGGCCAGGACATCCGCGATGGCGCCAACGCCTGGTTCGCGGCGGTCAACGCCAAGGGCGGCGTGCAGGGCCGCAACATCGAACTGCTGTCGGTGGACGACAAGAACGACCGCAAGCAGGCGGGCGTCAACGCCGGCCAGCTGCTGGACAACCGCGAGGTGCTGGCGCTGTTCGGCTTCGCCTCGGCCACCCTCAGCCTGGATGCCTTGCCGCAGGCCGAAAAGAAGGGCGTGGCTTTCTTCGCGCCGTTCTCGGGCGCCAATCCGGTCCGAGGCAACAGCCCGGTGCTGTTCACCGTCCGCGCCTCCTATGGCGAAGAGATGGAAAAGATCCTCAACTTCTGGACCAGCCTGGGCTTCAAGCGGGTCACTGTCATCCACTACGACGACGAGGTCGGCAAGCAGAACCTGGAAGTGGTGACGCAGTACCTGAAGAAGATCAACCTGTCGCCGATGGCGCTGCCGCTCAAGCGCAACACCCAGATCGGCAAGGCCGAGATCCAGACGCTGCTGGCGCAAAAGCCCGAGGTGCTGCTCAACACCGCGCTGTCGGGCGCGGCGGCGCAGATCCAGAAAGAGCTGGTCGGCATGGGCCGCATCATTCCCACCTCGAGCCTCTCGTTCGTCGGCGCCGACCAGTTCATCACTGCCGCCGGCCCGTCGAGCGCCGGTGTCTCGATCGCGCAGGTGGTGCCCAGCCCGCGCTCGTCGCTGCCCCCGGTCCGCGAATGCGCCCTGGCGCTGGAAGCCGCCGGCCTCAAGACCCCGATGAACACCACCCACCTGGAGGCCTGCTTCGGCGCCAAGGTGCTGGCGGAAGGTCTGCGCCGCGCCAAGAAGCCGGTCAGCCGCGCCAGCTTGCTGGAGGCGCTATCCAACCTGGGCGCCTACGACCTCGGCGGCTTCAAGATCACGTTCGGCAACGGCGCCCAGCACGGCAGCAAGTTCGTCGAACTGGCGATGGTCACGCGTGAGGGGAAGCTGACGACCCGGTGAGGCTTGTCATCCCGGGAGTTGTCATCCCGGGCGGTTGTCATCCCGGGGGGTGTCATCCGGGGGGGTGTCATCCCGGCACCGAGTTGTCCTCCCGGCACCAGGTTGTCATCCCGGCACCTGGTTGTCATCCCGGGCTTGACCGGGTATCCATGACTCCTGGATCCCGGCTCAAGCCCGGGATGACAGAACGGCGAGCCGGGATGACAGGTCAAGCCGGCCTCAAACTGCGCGCAGCGTCCGGCCGAACAGATCGAACAGCCTTTCCCAGTGCCGCTCGGCGCTTTCCCGGTCGTAGACGCCGGCGCGCAGGGGGAAGACGAAGCCGTGATGGGCTTTGGGATACCACTCGATGCGGTGCGGCGTGCCGCCGGCCACCAATGCGGCGTCGAGCGTCTCGATCACCGCTTCCGGCGCCCACTGGTCGATCTCGGCGCAGGCGAAGTAGCTCTCGCACCTGATCTGCGCAGCCATGCGGTGCGCGGAGTCGCTCTGGTCGGTCACCAGGTTGGCGCCGTGGATCGAGGCGATGCTCTTGATCCGGTCCGGAAAAGCCGCCGCCGCCGCCATCACGAACGGCCCGCTCATGCAGTAACCGACCGCGCCGGCGCGGTTGGAGTCGGCTTCCGGCTGGGCGTCGATGAAGTGCAGGATGCTTTCGGTGTCCTGCGTCACCATCGCATTGGTCAGCGAGCGCATGTGCCCGAACATCACGGCCATTGCCGGCTCGGTCCGTTCCTGCAGCCAGAAATCGCGCGTGCGACGGTAGTAGAGATTCGGCAGCACGACGTAGTAGCCCACCGACGCCAGCCGGCGCGCCATGTCGTGCAGCTCTTCGCGCTTGCCCGGCGCGTCCATGTAGAACAGCACCACCGGATGCGGCCCGTTCTCTTCGGGATAGACCACGAAGCTGTTCATCGCGCCGTCGCGCGTTTCGATGTCCAGGTGTTTTTCGATCATGCCCGCTCCTTTTCTGCGGGGCAGACTAGCACGGAGGAAGGAGACATGGATCCCGGCGCAAGGCCGGGATGACAAAGAGATTGCCGGGATGACAAAGTGATCGCCGGGATGGCAAAGTGATTGCGGGGATGGAGGCGAGATCGCGGGGATGGACAGAAAAAGAGGATGTCATCCCGGCCCTGAGCCGGGATCCATACGCATCCTCACCAACACCCCCCCCGCCCCCGCCATCCGACCAAACGTCAGCGCCGTTTGAGCCAGGTCAGCGCACGGCCGACCGGCGAACGATTGCGCGCCAGCTTGCGTGCCTGGTGCCGCAGCGAGATCCGCTTGTCCATGCGCTTGGCGTATTGCGACAGCGCCACGTCGAGCACCGTCATCGCCACCAGCGAAATCACCTGCGTGACCAGCGCCTTCTTGGCGATCTCCAGCTCGCTCTCGATCGCCTTCTGGCCGCGCGGCGCCACCGGCACCGTGACCACCTTGGTGCCGCCGGTCTGGGTGACCACCGGCTTGCCGATGTCGACCGACTGGCTGGCTGCCGCGACCACTGCGGCCGAACCCTTGGCGGCCGATCCAGAACCAGCCGCCACCGACGCCGCCGAGACCGATCCCTGCGACAGCCCCGACGCCACGTCCGCGGCAGCCACCGCAGGCTGCGCGCCCTTTGCCCCCCCCACGCCCACCGCTGTCACCGGCACGCGGTTGTCAGGCAACTGCGTCCCCGCTGCCGAAGGCGCCTGGCCATCAGGCAACTGCGTCGCCGGCACCGAAGGCCCGGGCTTCGGCACTTCGACCGGCAACCCTTCGGCGCCGGTCTGCTCGGTCTTGCGCATCGCCTTGGCGGCCGACCGCGATCCATGGTCGTCCGCGTACACCTTGGTGAATTCCGCCCCCAGCAGGAACACCTGTGCCGCGTAATAAACCCAGGCCAGCAGCACCACCAGCGAACCGGCGGCGGCAAACGTTTCGTTGACGCCGCTCTTGCCCAGGTACAGGCCGATCAGCAGCTTGCCCACCTCGAACAGCACGGCGGTGACGCCAGCGCCGATCCAGACGTCTTTCCAGGCGATCGGCGTCGACGGCATCAGCTTGTAGATCATGGCGAACAGAAGGGTGCCGACCGACAGCGAGATCGCGATGTTGAGCAACTGCAGCAGCAGCTCCCAGCCCGGAAACAGCTCCCCGGCCCAGGAGCCGAACGCCGCCAGGCCGGCGCTGACCGAGAGCGACACCATCAGCAGGAAGGCGACGCCCAGGATCAGCCCGAACGACACCAGCCGGGTCATGAGCAGCGCCCGCAGGCCGCTCGGCCGCTCTTCGACCGGCACATGCCAGATGCGGTCGAGCGCGCTTTGCAGTTCGGCGAACACCGTGGTGGCGCCGATCAGCAGCACCACCACGCTGACCAGCCCGGCCACCAGGCCCTTGTCGGTGTCGCTGGCGGCCTTGACCAGGCCCTGGACCACCTCGGCGCCGTCCTGGCCGATCAGGCCGCTGAGCTGCGCCACGATCTGGCCGGTGACCGCGTCGCGCCCGAACACCGCGCCGGCGATTGCGATCACGATCACCAGCAGCGGCGCCAGCGAGAACACGGTGTAGTACGAGATGGCCGCCCCCATGCTCGGCGCGAAGTCGTCCATCCAGGCGACGCCGGCCTTTTTGAACAGGGAGAACAGGTGCGTGATTTTCATTGCTACTTTTTAGCAGAATGCCCCCCTGAAGTGTGGGGGCCGCCCGGCCGGGGTCTTCGGTGAGGGCTGCGTTGGCGGCGGCCTGGATGCCTTCGACGTCGAACATCGCGCTGTCGGGGAAGCCGCCGGCGAAGGAAATGATGCCTGGCTTGCCGAGCAGCTTGAAGAGCTCGCGGATGG
>JAJAZH010000364.1 GCA_026785815.1 Ramlibacter sp.
GGCCTTCGAAGCGCAGCACCAGCACCGGCGTCGTGTTGGAAGCGCGGATCAGGCCGAAGCCGTCCGGCCAGTCGACCCGGACGCCGTCGATGGTCGAGACCTGCGCCGGCGCGTCGAACTTCGCTTGCCGCACCAGCAGCTCCACCAGCTTGTGCGGCTCACCCTCCTGGCACTGCACGTTCAGCTCGGGCGTCGAGAAGCTGGTCGGCAAGGCGTCGAGCACCGCGGCCGGATCGGCGTGGCGCGACAACAGTTCCAGCATGCGGGCGCCGGCATAGGTGCCGTCGTCGAAACCGAACCAGCGGTCCTTGAAAAAGATGTGGCCGCTCATCTCGCCGCCGAGCGGCGAATCGACCTCTTTCATGCGGGCCTTGATCAGCGAGTGGCCGGTCTTGTACATCAGCGGCTCGCCGCCGGCGGCGCGGATTGCAGGCGCCAGCCGCTGCGTGCACTTGACGTCGAAGATGATGGTGCCGCCGGGGTTGCGCTTGAGCACATCCTGCGCGAACAGCATCATCTGGCGGTCCGGGTAGATGTTGTTGCCGCCCGGCGTGACGATGCCCAGCCGGTCGCCGTCGCCGTCGAAGGCCAGTCCCAGCTCGGCGCCAGTGGCCTTGAGCGCAGTCACCAGGTCCTGCAGGTTCTCGGGCTTGCTCGGGTCCGGATGGTGGTTGGGAAAATTGCCGTCCACCTCGCTGAACAGCTCGGTCACATCGCAGCCGAGCGCGCGGAAAATTGCCGGAGCTGTCGCGCCCGCCACGCCGTTGCCCGAATCGATGACGATTTTCATCGGCCGCGCCAGCCGGATGTCGGCGACGATGCGATCGCGGTACGGTGCCTCCAGGTTGATGTTGCGCACGGTGCCGAGCCGGCCGGAAAACGCAGTCCCGGTGTCGTCCTCGATCAGGCGCCGCAGCGACTGGATCTCGTCGCCGTAAATCGCGCGGCCGGCCAGCACCATCTTGAAGCCGTTGTAGTCCCGCGGGTTGTGGCTGCCGGTGACCTGGATGCCGCTGGTGCACAGCGTGCTGGCAGCGAAGTAGAGCATCGGCGTGGTCACCATGCCGATGTCGATCACGTCGACGCCAGCCGACACCAGGCCGCGCACCAGGGCGGCGCCGAGCGCAGGTCCGCTCAGGCGGCCATCGCGTCCGACGGCGACCGTCTTCTCGCCTTCGTCGAGGGCCCGGCGGCCGAAGGAACGGCCCAATGCCTGGGCCAGTTCCTCATTGAGGGTGGCGGGGACGATCCCGCGGATGTCGTAGGCCTTGAAGATGGAGCGGGTGACTTGCATGGTCGGTGAGAGGCAACTGTGAGGCAACTGTAAGGCCCAAATTGTAGGCTCCGGGCACATGTCCGGAAACGGCCAGTCTTGCCGCGGCGGCTGGGTATTATCAAGGGCATGAACCGCGCCAGCATCCAGGACATGAACCGCGCCAGCGCACCGCTCCCGCCAGACGCCGCGCTCGCGCCCGACGCCTGCTACCTGGCGCTGAAAGCCCGCGATGCACGCTTCGATGGCTGCTTTTTTACCGGCGTCACCTCCACCGGAATCTATTGCCGGCCGGTGTGCAAGGTGCGAACTCCCCGGCGCGAGAACTGCCGCTTCTTCGGCCATGCCGCCCAGGCCGAACAGGCGGGATTCCGGCCCTGCCTGCGCTGCCGGCCCGAGCTGGCGCCGCACTCGCTGCGCTGGTCGATCCAGGATGCGTCGGCCACGCTGGCCCGGCAGGCGGCCCGGCTGCTGGACGAACACGAGCCCGAGGCGGCCAGCGAAGGCCCGCCGCTGATCGAACAACTGGCGGCGCGACTCGGCGTGAGCGACCGCCACGTGCGGCGGATCTTCGAGGCGGAGTTCGGCGTCTCGCCGCTCCAATACCTGCAGACACGGCGGCTGCTCACGGCCAAGCAATTGCTGGCCGACACCCAC
The DNA here is from genome assembly GCA_026785815.1 of Ramlibacter sp. Lineage (GTDB taxonomy): Bacteria > Pseudomonadota > Gammaproteobacteria > Burkholderiales > Burkholderiaceae_C > Ramlibacter. The sequence continues at coordinate 1,931 of JAJAZH010000364.1, forward strand.
CTGCCGATCACCCAGGTGGCACTGATCAGCGGCTTTGCCAGCGTGCGGCGCTTCAACGCCGCGTTCGCCGGCCATTACGGGCTCAACCCGACGCAACTGCGGCGCCAGGGCGGCACCCATCCGGGTGGCGCTGCGGGCGCCGGCGTGACCGTCAAGCTCAGTTACCGGCCGCCATATGACATCGACGCCCTGCTGGCGTTTTTCGGCAAGCGGCAGATCGCCGGCATCGAAGTGATTTCGCAAGGGCAGGAGCCGCCCCGGATGGCGCGCAGCGTTGCCGTCGATGGGCCCGGCACCCAGCTGACCGGCTGGCTGGCCGTCGAATTCAACCCGGCCGAGCACCAGGTGCTGCTGCGCGTCAGCGATTCGCTGCGGGAGGTGTTGCCGCGGGTGATCCGGCGGGTGCGGGCCTGGCTCGACCTGGATGCCGACCCGCGCGCCATCAATGCCGTGCTGCACCGGGACTTCCCGGACGGCGACGGCCTGCGCGTTCCTGGTTCGATGAGCGGGCATGAGCTGGCGGTGCGCGCCGTGCTCGGCCAGCAGATCACCGTCGCTGCCGCGCGCACGTTGGCGCAACGCCTGCTGGACCGCTTCGGCGACCCGATCGAAACGCCGTGGCCGGCGATCGGGCGGCTGTTCCCGACGCCGCAAGCGCTGGCGGCCGGCGGCGGCGATGCGATGGGTCAGCTCGGCATCGTGCGGCAGCGGCAAGCCGCGATCGTCGCGCTGTCCAGCGCCGTGGCCGAAGGCCGGCTTCAGCTTCACGCTGGCGCCGATGTGCCGGCCACCATCGCCACGCTCAAGCAGTTGCCCGGGATCGGCGAATGGACTGCGCAGTACATCGCCATGCGTGCCCTGCGCTGGCCCGACGCCTTTCCCGCCGCAGACGTGGCGCTGCACAAGGCGCTCGGCGTCGCCACCGCGAAGCATCCAGCCCGCGAGGCCGAGGCCGCGTCCGAGGCCTGGAAGCCGTGGCGCAGCTATGCCGTGATCCGGGCGTGGAGCGCGCTGCCGGCCCAGCCTGCGGGTCCCGCTCCATCCCCTTCACGGCCAGCGGTCCGCGTCGTCCCGAATCCTCACGCAGGAGTGCTTTCATGAAATTCCATCCTTCCACGGTCCAGGCCCGCTACCTGAGCCCGCTCGGCCCGATGATCGTCGCCGCCACTGACAGCGGTCTGGCCGGCGTCTGGTTCGAAGGCCAGCGCCATCTGCCCGACAGCAGCGGCTGGCCGCATGCGCCGGGGCACCCGGTGCTGGCCGCAGCGGTGCAACAGCTGCGCGATTACTTCGCCGGCCGCCGCACGCAGTTCGAGCTGCCGCTCGACCTGCAGGGCGGCACCGCGTTCCAGCAATCGGTGTGGCAGGCGCTGCTGGCGATTCCGTCCGGCGCGACCACCAGTTATGGCGACCTGAGCCAGCGGGTCGGCCGTCCCGCAGCGGTGCGCGCGGTGGGTGCTGCGGTCGGCCGCAATCCGGTCAGCATCGTGGTCCCCTGCCACCGGGTGCTGGGCCGCGACGGTTCGCTGACGGGCTACGCCGGCGGGCTGGAACGCAAGAGCGCGCTGCTGGAGCTGGAGCGGGCAGTTTGAGCCCTGCAACGACTGCGGCGGGCGCCCGCGGCTGGGTCGTCGACTTCATGCTGCTCGCCGCGATCTGGGGCGCTTCGTTTCTTTTCATGCGGATCGCGGTGGTGGAATTCGGTCCGATCGCCACCGCGGCCATGCGGGTGGCGATCGCCGCGGCTTTCCTCTGGCCGCTGCTGCTGCTGCGCGGCCAGGGTCAGAAACTGCGGCAGCACTGGAAGCCGATTTTCACGATCGGCCTGCTGAACTCGGGCATTCCCTTCGCCCTGTTCTCGTTCGCGTTGTTGTCGATCACCACCGGCTTGTCGGCCGTGCTCAATGCAACGGTGCCGCTGTTCGGCGCGTTGATCGCGTGGCTGTGGCTGAACGACCGCCCCACCACGTCCAGGAGCCTGGGACTGGCCATCGGTTTCCTGGGCGTTGCGCTGCTGGCCTGGGACAAGGCCAGCTTCAAGCCCGATGCCAGCGGATATGCGCCGGGGTGGGCGGTGCTGGCCTGCCTGGCGGCCTGCCTCTGCTACGCGATCGCTGCCACTGCAACCAAGCGCTACCTGACCGGCTTGCCGGCGCTCGTCACCGCCACGGGAAGCCAGCTGGGCGCGACCCTTGGCCTGGCGCTGCCTGCGATCTGGTTCTGGCCGACCACGCCACCGGGCGTGAAAGCCTGGCTGGCCCTGCTTGCGCTCGGCGTCGCCTGCACCGGCATCGCCTACATCCTGTACTTCCGGCTGATCGAGCAAGCGGGTCCGTCGCGGGCGCTGGCGGTGACCTTCGTGATTCCGCTGTTCGCCGTGTTCTACGGCGTGGTGTTGCTGGGCGAGACCGTGACTGGCTGGATGTTGTTGTGCGCCGCTGTCATCGTTTGCGGCACCGCGCTCGCGACCGGCCTGCTGAAGCTGCCAGTGCGCCAGCGACGGACTTGACCATGGCGGTCAGAACCGCGGCAAATCCTGCAGGCTGCGTCCCGGCGCTTCTTCCTCGAGCGCGAGCATTTCGATTCCCCCGGACAGGTCGACCTTGACCTCGGGGCCAGCCCGCAAGCCGCCCTGGTCGTCGGGAAACATCGAGATCACGGTGTCGCCTTCGACCATCCGGTCGATCACTCCAACGATGCGGGTCGGCGACGGGCTCAAGTCCCATTTCCGGTGAGCGCCGTCGATCAGGCCCATCATGGCTTCGACCACGTTCCCGCCTGCGTATCGCAGGGCGGTAATGCCGTAAAGTGCTTTCTCAACCATGCCCGATATTGGCATCAGAAGAATAGGCGGTGACTCAGCCAATCCCGTTACTTGGCGTCGGAACGTGCCTACGAAGGCAACGTGAAGACGCAGTGCTCGCAAGGCATAGACTCACCGTGCCGCACCCCGGAGAGACTTCATGATGGCCACGACGAGCCCCGACCCCACCCTGCGCGCACTGGGCAAAGCCCACGCGCGCCGGCTGCGCGAAATCTACCGCTCAGCCGGATGGCCCTGCCAGGACCCGCTGGAAATCGAGTTGCTGGCCGCTGGCATGGTGGACCGCGTCCGCACGCTGACCGGTCACGAATCGCTGCGTGTCACCCAGGCTGGCGTGCATCTGCTGGCGGCGACGCTCGCGCGCAATCGCGCGGCCCTGTCGGCGCATGAGGCGCTGGTCGAACGGGTGGCGCAGGAAATGGGCCGCGCCGGCCGGATTGCATGGCGCGGTCTTGGGCTGCGAGCTCAGGTGCCCTGCGATGACGTCGACAAGCCGCTGCGTTGGTGCATCGCCAGGCCCGATGTGTTCTCGATCCGCAACACCTCGGTCGAGGCTTATGCCGAGCCGGTCGTGCACGAAGTCAAGGTGCGGCGGGCCGACCTGCTGGCCGACCTGCGCCAGGGCGCCAAGCGCGCGTCCTACCTCGATCTCGGCGAATGCTGGTACGTGCTGGGCTGCGACGCCCGCGGCCGCTGCATCGCTGCCCCAGAAGAAGTGCCGCCCGAATGCGGCGTGCTGGTGTTCGAGCAGGGACAGCTGCAGCTGGCGCGACCGGCGCCAAAGCGGCCTCGCGGTTTGCTGCCATTCGGGCTCTGGATGGCACTGGCGAAAGCGACTCCCGTGTCTGGCTTCGACGACGGTGCGCAAGCCTTGCTGACTGACTGCGGTGATTCAGCCGACCCCGAGCCGATGGCGGTTTGAGGCGCTGCCGCTCACTATTTCAGATCTCTTTGATCGCTGGCGCTATTTGCTTGGGACTTGCTTGGAATTTGCTTGGGATGTTCCGATCGACCCGGCGCCGGCGGCACGCGGCCCTTCTCCGGATCCGGCGGTGGCTCGTCGATCGGCTCGGGATTGGCAGGATCGGGCGACGGTGCGGGTGGATGCGGCGCGGGCGCGCCGGCTTTGGTGTTCACGGCAAGGCTCAAATATGTGGTGGCTTGACGCCGGGATCTTCCGGCTCCCCCAGTGGCAACAATGGGCCGAATTCGGGCTCGACCGGAAGCTGGGTCGGATTGGACGGGGCCGGTTCGCCCGTCGGTGACAACGGCTCAGGCTCGATCGGATGGATGTGCATGGCTCTGGCCTTTAGAAATCGCTTGATCGGTCAATCGGTCAATCGGTGAATCGGTTGATTGGTTGCGCGCGTGGCCGGGAAGAGCACAAAACAAAATTCAGGAATCGACTTCGGCCATTCGACGGGACGGGCTGCGCATTGCAGGAGCAGGAGCACTGGCGAACGGCAGCTGCCGCTGGCCCGCCAGAAGCTGCAACGCGGCGTGAGCGCGGTCCATGTCGGCGCCAACCATCGAGATCGCCACTTCGTTGCCCGCCTCGTCCCGCGCCAGCGTCAGATAGGCCAAGCGCAGTCGCTCGTAATCCTGCTCCGCGCGCACAAGTTCGCGTCCGGCCGCGTCCATGCGGTCCTGCTCGGCACGGGTGTGCCGGATGCTCATTTGCCGAAATCCGGATCCATGGTTGATCTTGGGTCGGAACGCAACGAGGTGCTGTAGGACAACGCGGACACCCGGAGCCGGCGTATCAGAGCACAGCCGTGCAATGCCGCCGTCGTCCGCTGCTGCGCGTCACCCGGCTTGCGTCACCCGGCTTGATTCACCCGGCTTGCTTTAGTCGATGAGCCGGGTCCGGATCGGACGAGCATTCCTGTTCTCCAGTCGCGGCCGTTGGTATCTGTTTCGGGAACCGGCCGCCGGCTCGAATCGCCTCGTCCAGCAGCCGCC
>JAJAZH010000365.1 GCA_026785815.1 Ramlibacter sp.
ATGTCGCACTGGGCCCGCTGCTGGGTGGCCCGCGCCGAAGCTTCTGCGGCGCTGGCACGCGCCAGCGCCGCGTTGGCTGGCGCGGTGAAGCCGGCACGGGTCGTGAGCTCGGCCAGGCGAGAACTTTCGGCGCGCGAGCGGGCGTCGCTGGACGCGACGTCCAGTTGCCGCCCGCAGCTGCGCAGGTTGAGATAGGTCACGGCGGTCTCGGCTGCGACCAGCACCCGGGCCTCGTGCCAGCCGGCCTGGACCGCCTGGAGCCTGACGTCGGTCGCCTGCAGCGCGTCGCGATTGGCGCCGAAGACATCGATCTCCCAGCTGCCCAGCACGCCGGCTTGCAAGCTCGTGGCCGGCGCTCCCGGCAGTTGCAAGTTGCCGCGCGCCAGCGAGGCCTGGCCGTCGAGCGTCGGTAACAGCGCCGCCCGCGCGGACGTCCGGTTGGCCCGGGCCTGGCCGATGCGGGAGCGTGCGGCGGCGACGTTCGGGCTCACGGTCTGCGCCGATTCGATCAGCTGCACCAGCAACGGGTCGTTGAATTGTTGCCACCATTGCGTCAGGTCGGCGAGCTTGCCGTCATGCGGCAACGGGGCGTACCACTGGGGCGCGGCGCTGTCGACAAGCGCCGGCGGCCGGGCCCGGACGGCACAGCCCGCTAGCCAGCAGGCCAACGCCATCGCTGCCAGCAAGCGAATGTTCTTCATTGAATGGAATCCTTCCCGGGGTCGGGTGAACGAGTGCGCCGCAAGCTGCAGGCGTTGTGGGCCCGGACCGAAGCGCAACCGGCAAGACTACCATCGGCGCCGCGCGCGGCTGTCACATGCCAGACATATCCGACGCTGTTGCGGGTCAGCCGAAAACGGCGTGCCATAGAGCCAGGACGGCATCGCGCTCGCTGGCAACCGTGTCGGCTTCGACCTGGGTCGGTTCCTGGTTCAAACGCGCCTTGTGCTGCACCCGGCGCAGCTCGCGATAGGCGTTGGCCGCCGCCTGTCCGACCCCAGCCGGCACCAGTCCGGCGGCTTCGGCCCGCTGCAGCAACGCGATGTTGCCCACGTTGGGAATCAGTTCGGGGTGGGCGGCGGAATGCGACAGCACCAGCATCTGGACCGCGAACTCGGCATCGACCATGCCGCCGCGGCTGTGCTTGACGTCGAAGCGGTCGCCCTTGACCGGCCGTGCCGCCCGCACCTTGTCGCGCATGCTGACGATCTCCTGCTTCAGCGCCAGGGCATCGCGTGGCGCGGTGATGACCGCCTGCCGGACCGCATCGAAGCGCTGACGCAGCGATTCCTCGCCCAGCACGAAGCGCGCGCGGGTCATTGCCTGGTGTTCCCAGGTCCATGCCGTGTTGCTGCCCCGGCGCTGCTGGTAGTTGGCATAGGCGTCGAAGGTGGTGATCAGCAGCCCCGAATTGCCGTTGGGTCGCAGCGCGGTGTCGATCTCGAACAAGTCGCCTTCCGCGGTCCGGGTGGTCAGCCAGTTGATCAGCTTTCGCACGAACGCGGCGTAGGCTTCGGGGGCGCGCTCGTCCTCGTCCTCGTGCACGAACACGATGTCCAGGTCGCTGCCGTAGCCCAGTTCCTTGCCGCCCAGCTTGCCGTAGCCGATGATCGCGAAATTCGGGCTTTCGCGGTGCGCGTTCTTCAGACGCTGCCAGCACCAGCGAGCGGTGATGCGCAACGTGGCGTCGGCCAGCGCGCTCAGGTCATCGGCCACCTGTTCCACCGTGAGGCGGCCCTCGACATCGCGCGCCAGGGTGCGGAAGACCTCGGCGTGATGCGCCCGCCGCAGCAGGTTCAGCAGGGACTCGTCGTCGTCCTCACCGGTGATTTGCAGCGACTTGCGCCGGTGTTCGAGTTCGCGGTCGAATTCGTCGGCGGCGAAGCGCTCGGACAGCAGTGCGTCGCTGGCCAGTTCGTCGATCACGCCCGGATGCTGAAGCAGGTACTGGGCCGGCCAGCGCGCGGCACCCAGCAGCCGCAACAGCCGCTCGTGCACGCCGGGCCGCTCCAGCAGCAGCGCGATATAACTTTCGCGGCGCAGCAGCGGCTCCATCCAGTCGGCCATGCGAACCGCCGCCTCCTCGGTGACACGGCCTTCGTGCAGCCAGCTGGCGGTTCGGGCCACCAGCCGCACCAGGCGGTTGCGGGCATCGTCGCGCAACGCCAGCACCCGTGGATGGTCTCGCCACGACGCCACCCGTTCGCGCACCTGGGGCGGCAACTGCGCCAGCAGCGTGTCGAAGTCCGGCGGTTCCGCGCGGGCGCCGCGCGGGCCATTGCAACTGGTGCACGGAGCGCCGCCACCGAGCAACGTGTCGAATTCCTGGGCCACGAACTCGCGGTGGGTGTCGAGCTCGTGCAGGAACGGACAGCTTTGCGCAAAGCCCATGGTGTGCGCAATCCAGGCCAGGTCGTTGTCGCACGACATCAGCACGTGGGTCTGCTGGTCATCGAGATACTGGATGCGGTGCTCGACCCGGCGCAGGAAATCGTAGGCCCGTCCGAGCGAGTCGGCGGTCGGTTGCGACATCAGGCCGGCGGCTGCCACCCGCTGCAGGGCCTGCAGTGTCGGGCGGGTGCGCAGTTCGGGGAACTGGCCGCCCCGGACCACCTGCAGCAGCTGCACGATGAACTCGATCTCGCGGATGCCGCCGCGCGACAGCTTGACGTCGTTGGCCCGTTCCGGCCGGCCCGCGCTGCGCCGGGCCGCGTGTTCGCGGATCTGCTTGTGCAGCACCCGCAGCGAGTCAAACACGCTGTAGTCGAGATAGCGCCGGAACACAAAAGGCAGGACCGTCCCGCGCAGTGCAGCCGCCGATCCTTCCTGGACCGCGGACAGCGGCGCCACCACCCGGCTCTTGAGCCAGGCAAAACGTTCCCATTCGCGGCCCTGGACCTGGAAGTACTCTTCCAGCGCGCCGAGCGAAACCACTGGCGGGCCGGAGTTGCCGTTGGGGCGCAGCGCAAGATCGACGCGAAAGACGAAGCCATGCTCGGTGGTATCGCCGATCAGCGTGTAGATGGCCTTGACCATCTTGGTGAAGTACTCGTGAACCGAAATGCGGCCGTGACGGCCGTCGCCATGACCGGCGGTCTCGCCGTCCTGGTCGTAGACGTAGACCAGGTCGATGTCGCTGGACACATTGAGCTCGCGGGCGCCCAGCTTTCCCATGCCGACCACCCAGAACTGGGAACGCCGGCCCTGGGGCCCGAGCGGCTCGCCGTGCAGTGCGTCCAGGTCCTTGCCAGCCTGGAGGCAGGCCTGGTCGAGGGCGAACTCGGCCAGCTCGGTGACTGCCTTGGTGATCACGCCAAGCGGTGCCTGCTGGTCGCAGTCCAGCCGCATCAGCCGTTCCATCACGCATTGGCGCAGGATGCGAAGAGCGTTGCCGGTGTCGTCGCCACCCTGTCGCAGCGCCTCGTACATTGCGGCCATCTGCTGGCGGTCTGGCGCTCCTGCGGGCAGCAGCAGCAGCTGGGCGCCATAGCGTCGGCGCAGCCGTTGCGCGAAGCGCGAGTACCCGGAAAGTGGCAGCGCCTGGACCCCTGGTCGCGCTGCGGCAAACGGGCCGTTGTCCGACACGTCGGGCGCCAACGCCGACAAACCCGGGAGACCGCCGAGGGTCATAATTCCTGCCACATCCAAGTTTTCATGAACGAGTCGCCGCCGTCTCCCTCACGTCTGCTCAAGGCATCCGCAAAGATAGCGCAGTGGGTTCTGTGGCTGCTTGCCACCGCATGGCTGGTGCTGGTCCTCGCCTGGGGAGCGTTGCATGGCTGGATTGTGCCCCGAATCGGAGAGCTTCGCCCCGACCTTGAAATCGAAGCCGCGCGCGTTCTCGGCGTGCAGGTTCGCATCGGCGGAATCACTGCAAAGAGTGCCGGCCTGGTCCCTTCGTTCGAGCTCTCCGACGTGGTGTTGATGGACAAGCAGGGGCGCGAGGCACTGCGCTTGCCGCGCGTGATCGCGGCGCTCACGCCCAAGTCGCTGTGGAACCTCGGCTTCGAGCAACTGGTGATCGACCGGCCCGAGTTGAGCATCCGCCGCTCGGCCGATGGCCGCATCCATGTCGCCGGACTGGACTTCTCCAAGGCCGACACCGGAAACAGCCAGGCCTCCGAGTGGCTGTTCGGCCAGCGCGAGGTGCTGGTGCGAAAAGGCACGGTGCGGTGGACCGACGAAATGCGCGGCGCGCCGCCGCTGGCATTGCAGGAGGTCGACCTGGTCCTTCACAATTCGAGCCGCCGCCACGCCATCCGGCTCGACGCGACGCCTCCCGGCGAGTGGGGTGAGCGCTTTACCTTCAGGGGCCAGTTCCGCCAACCCCTGCTCTCGCGCCATCGCGCGCGCTGGCAGGAGTGGGACGGCCAGATGTATGCCGATTTCGCTCGGGTCGATCTTTCGCAGTTGCGCCGCTACACCGACCTCGGAGTCGAAGTAACCCACGGCCGCGGCGCGTTGCGTTCGTGGGTCGATGTCGTCAAAGGCCAGCTGGTGGGGGCGACGGCGGACCTGGTGCTGGACGATGTGGAGGCCAGGCTCGGTCCCAACCTGCTGCCGCTGGCGCTGCAATCGGCTTCTGGCCGGCTGGGCGGCAAGCGGCGGGGTGGCGGCTTCGAATTCCAGACCCAGGACCTGCAGTTCCAGACCCGCGAGGGCCAGCGCTGGCCGGGCGGCAATCTGTTCGTGGCGTGGAGCCGCGCTGACGGCAGCACACCTGCGCGCGGCGAACTTCGCGCCGACAAGCTCGATCTCGCCGCGCTCAGCCAGGTGGCGAGCCGCCTGCCGCTGGGCCCGGCCGCCCATGCCGCGCTGCAGGGGTATGCGCCCAAGGGATTGATCGAGTCGGTCCAGGCCAGTTGGCAAGGCCCGCTGGATGCGATGGTCAAGTACGAAGCCAAGGGGCGCGCGTCGCGGCTTGAACTGGCATCGCGACCGGCCGTGCCGACGGCACTACCAGTCCTCTCTGGCGCCCCGCCGGTGGGCAGCCCGGGCGTGCGTGGGGCGGCAGTTGACTTCGATCTGAGCCAGGCCGGCGGCAAGGTGCGGGTGGCGATCCGCAACGGGGCGCTGGATTTCCCGGGTGTCTTCGAGGACCCCGTGATCGCGTTCGACGAGCTGTCGGCCGACTTGCAGTGGCAGCGCAAGGGCGATGCGATTTCCGCGTCGGCTGCAAACCTGAAGTTTTCGAACGCCGACGCACAGGGCGAGGGCCAGGCCAGCTGGCGCACGGGGGATGCGGCGCGCTCCCCGGCACGCTCCCGTTTTCCGGGGGTGCTCGATCTGAGCGCCACCCTCACCCGCGCCGACGGGACCCGGGTCCACCGCTATCTGCCGCAGTCGCTGTCCCGGCAGACCCGCGACTATGTGCGGGAGGCGGTGACCCAGGGTCAGGTCACGGGCGCGAAGTTTCGGGTCAAGGGCGACCTGCGCGAGTTTCCTTTCACCGATGGCAAGTCGGGCGAGTTCCGGATTGCTGCCGACGTGCGCAACGCCACCTATGCGTATGTGCCGCGAACGCCGGCGCAGGGCACTGCGACGTGGCCGGCGCTGACGCAGCTGGCCGGTGAACTGGTGTTCGATCGCAACAGCCTCCAGATCAAGGGCGCGCAGGGCCGGTTCGCCGGCAGCAGCGGACTGCAGTTCAAGGCCGAGGCGCAGATTGCGGACCTGCGGGCCAGCGTCGTGCGGGTCAAGGGCGAAGTGCGCGGGCCGCTCAGCGAGTCGGTCGCATTCGTCAACGGCTCGCCGCTGGGCGGCATGACGGGCCAGGCGCTCGCCAGGGCCAGCACCAGCGGCAATGCGGACCTGCGGCTGCAGCTGGAGCTCCCGCTGGCGAACATCGATAAATCCCGGGTCCAGGGCAGCGTGACCCTGCCTGGGAACGACGTGCAGATTTCTCCGGCCATCCCGATGCTGGCGCGAGCGCGCGGCGTCGTCAGCTTCAGCGAGTCCGGTTTCGCCCTGGCCGGCGTGCAGGCGCGGGCGTTGGGCGGCGACGTGACGCTCGATGGCGGCAGCCAGACCATTGCCGCGACAAGCACCGGGCCGTCCGTGTTGCTGCGGTTGCAGGGAACGGCGACTGCAGAGGGCCTGCGACAGGCGCGCGAACTCGGCTTCCTGTCGCGCCTGGCACGGCACGCGAGTGGCAGCGCCGGCTACAACGCGACCATCGCAGTGCGGCGCGGCACGCCTGAGGTCACGGTCACCAGCTCGCTCCAGGGCCTGGCGCTGAACCTGCCGCCGCCACTGAACAAAAGCGCGGAGCAGGCCTTGCCGCTGCTGTTCGACAACTCGCTGGTACGGGAATCGCTGGCTGGCGGCAGCGCCGCCAGACTGCAGGACCAACTGACGCTGGATCTGGGGCGGGTGGCCTCGATTGCCTATGTGCGGGACGTCTCCGGTGCCGAGCCGAGGGTGATCCGCGGCGGCATCGCAGTGGGCCTGGCGCCGGGCGAGTCGGCGCCGCTGCCGGAGCAGGGAGTCGTTGCCAACATCAACCTCGCGAACGTCGACATCGATGCCTGGTCACGTGTCCTGGAAGCCGCAGCCGGGCCCGCCGCCCCGGCGTCGCGCGCGGGCAGCAGCGGTGCGACCGCAGGAACGACCGGCTACCTGCCGACAGTGATGGCGGTGCGGGCCCGGGAGCTGACCGTTGAGGGCCGCAAGCTGCACAACGTCGTGGTTGGCGGATCACGGGACGGGCAGACCTGGCGGGCCAACGTCGATGCCACCGAGCTCAATGGCTACGTCGAATACCGGCAGCCGGCCGGGGCCTCCAGCGGCGTCGTCACCGCGCGGCTGGCCCGGCTCAACATCGCAGCCTCGGCGGCCAGCGAGGTCGAAGCCCTGCTGGACGAACAGCCCGTCAACATTCCGGCGCTGGACATCGTGGTGGAGGATTTCGAGCTGCGCGGCAAGCGGCTGGGCCGGCTCGAGATCGATGCGACCAACCGCCTGTCCAGTGGTGTGCGCGAATGGCGCCTGAACAAGCTCAATCTCACCATGCCCGAGGC
>JAJAZH010000366.1 GCA_026785815.1 Ramlibacter sp.
CGCGCGAACGGCTCGCTCCAGCCGACCGGCCTGCCGGTGATTGCAATGACGTGCAGTCCGGCTGCACGGAGCTCCTGCAGCGCGGCCAGTGCGTCCGGGGTGGCGACGCCTTCGGTGGTGAGCGTGTCGTCGATGTCGGTGAAGACGCCGACCAGCTGCCGCCGCGCCTGGGCCGGCCACGAGGCCAGCGGTTTCATCGGGCGCTGGAGCGGCTCACGGCGGGTCCGCGCGCAACAAGCGACCGCGCAACGGTGACTGCGGCGCCAGCGGCGCGAATTCCCGTGCGCTGCTGCCAGGCAGGCTTTGCTGCAAGGCGCTCCTGCTGGCCGCCGGAGCCGGGCAACTGCCGGTGTCGCTGTGATGCAGCGCTGCGGCGAGCAGCGGCTCGTCGTTGCTGCCCAGGGCGGTGGTGAAGTTGTCCGCCACCGGGCAGGTGGCCTTGAAGCCGCCGCTGAAGTCGCCGAAGTTCTTGGCGTTGTAACCCTGGAACTCGAGCGCGAAAAAGGCCAGACCGCAGTTGTCCTTGCGGGTGAAGCCGTACGGTTTGCCGCAGGTGGTGCCGCCCACCAGCACCACCTCGACGTCGATGCCGCGCAGGCTGTTGATGATGGATTCGCTGGCCGAGCAGGTCTGGCTCGACGAGAGCACGTAAAGCCGGGGCAGGTTCAACTGCGGCAACGCGGAGCCGCGCGGAAAAGCGGTTTCCGGGGTCTGCACGCGACTGGAGAAGACGTAGTTGGCCGCTGCAGTCTCGGCCTGGCGCTTGTTGTTGAAGCGCAGCTGCTCGAAAGTCTTGCCTTCGCTTTGCGGCCCGGTCACCAGGGACGCGGCGGTTTGTGCCACGTAGAGGAATCCGCCGGCGTTGTAGCGCAAGTCCAGCACCAGGTCGACGACGCCATTGGCGCGCAGGGTCTCGAACGAGGTGATGAGCGCATCCTGGGCGCCGTCGTTGAAATCGTTGAACAGGATGTAGCCGACTTTGCGTCCGGCATTGCTGGTGACGACCCGGGTCACAGGCACCGATTTGCTGGTCGCTGCCAGCAAGTTCGACGGCACGCCGGCGACCGCCGCCAGCACGTCCTGCGGGGCCGACTTCAGCGCGTCGGCGCCGGCGGAGGTCAGCACCGCGCTGAAGCGATCGCGGGGCTGGCCGGTGGAGTCCGGCGTACGGACCAGCAAGGCATTGAAATAGGCCGGGACGGTGCTGAAGTCCGACGCCTTGACCTCCACGATCTCGTCGTACCAGAGATAGGTTTCGTCCAGGAAGCTGCGCACGAACTTTTGCTGTCCATCCAGCGTGCACATGTTGGCCAGCGTCGCGGACGGCGCAAAGGCGGATGCCGCCGGCGCGTTGCTGCCAGCGCCAGCGCCACCACTGCCCGCCACGGTGTCGCCGCCGCCACCACCGCAGGCCACCAGCAGCAGTGTGGCGGCGAGTGCGGCAGCCGTGAACAGGGGCTGCACGAGGTTTCGGGCTGCGATGCGCATGGTTGGGATTCCGGAATCAGGGGTTGACCGATGGTGCCAGCAAACCGCCCAGGCCTGCTGTATCAGGCCTGTAACGCGAGCCCGGCATGCTCGCGCAGCAGGTGGAAATGGATCTTCGGAAACCGTTCCTGGGCCAGCCGGACGTCGTACGGGGAGGTACACAGGAAGGCCAGCGCGTTGGCCGCGTCGCGCGCCATCCGCGCCGGGTAGGCATCGGTGAAGGCGCGCAGCTCGGCTGCAGTGTCGGCCGTGATCCAGCGGGCGCCGGTGTACTGGCAGCCTTCCAGCCGGATGTCGGCGTCGTACTCGGACTTGAGCCGGTGCTGCACCACCTCGAACTGGAGCTGGCCGACGGCGCCCAGCAGCATCGCGCCGCCGATCTCCGGGCGGAACACCTGGATCGCGCCTTCCTCGCCGAGCTGGGCCAGGCCCTGCTGCAGCTGCTTGGTGCGCAGCGGATTCTTCAGCAGCACCGTCATGAACAGTTCCGGAGCGAAGAAGGGCAGGCCGGTGAACTGCAGGTTGGCGCCATCGGTGATGGTGTCGCCCAGCTGCACGCCGCCGTGGGTGGTGAAGCCGATGATGTCGCCGGCGTAGGCCTCGTCGACTGCTTCGCGGCGTTGCGAGAGGAAGGTCACGACCGAGGTCGGGCGCAGCTCCTTGCTGGTGCGCTGGACCTTGAGCTTCATGCCGGGCCGGTACCGGCCCGACGCCATCCGCACGAAAGCGATCCGGTCCCGGTGATTGGCGTCCATGTTGGCCTGCACCTTGAACACCACGCCCGAGAAATCGGGATCTTCCGGGCGGATCTCCCGGACCACCGGCTCGTTGTTGCCCGACAGCCGGCTGGCGGCATCGGACGGCGTGAGCCGGCTGATCCGCGGCTGCGGCGACGGCGCCAGATCGACCAGCGCTTCCAGCACTTCCATCACGCCGAAGTTGTTGACGCCCGAGCCGAAGAACACTGGCGTCTGCCGGCCAGCCAGGAACGCCTCATGGTCCCAGGTGGGCGATGCGCCGATCGCCAGCTCCATGCTCTGCTCGGCGGTTTCGAACTCGTGGCCGAAGCGCTCGAGCAGGTTCTCGCGGTCCGACAGCGGGACGGTCTCGAAGTCCTGCGGCAACCGCTCCGAGCCGGATTCGAACACCGTCATGGTGCGGCTGCGAAGGTTCATGATGCCGCCGAAGGCCTTGCCCTGGCCGACCGGCCAGGTCATCGGCACGCACGGCATGCCGAGTTCGCGCTCGATCTCGTCCAGTAGCTCCAGGGGCTCGCGCACCTCGCGGTCCATCTTGTTGACGAAGGTGATGATCGGCGTGTCGCGCTGACGGCAGACTTCGATGAGGCGGCGCGTCTGCGCTTCCACACCGTTGGCCGCGTCGATCACCATCAGCGCGGAATCGACGGCGGTCAGCACGCGGTAGGTGTCTTCCGAGAAATCCTTGTGGCCCGGCGTGTCCAGCAGGTTGATCACGTGGTTGCGGTACAGCATCTGCATCACCGAGGAGGCCACCGAGATGCCGCGCTGCTTCTCGATCTCCATCCAGTCGCTGGTGGCGTGCCGCGAGGCCTTGCGGGCCTTGACCGAACCGGCGATCTGGATCGCGCCCGAGAACAGCAGCAGCTTCTCCGTCAGCGTGGTCTTGCCCGCGTCGGGGTGGGAAATGATGGCGAAGGTGCGGCGGCGCCGGGTTTCGGCGGCATAGGGCGAGGCGGACAAAGGGAGACTCCGGGGACAGGCAGGCGGCTGAGATGCAAACCGTTCCAGCCAGCCCGATATTGTGCCGCCTGGGTGTCGCCTGGGCGGGATTGCTGTCATCCCGGGCTCGACCCGGGATCCATGCTTGTTGCTCAACGGAGCTCTCCGATCGGTGAGGTCTGGATTGCGGGTCGAGCCCGCAATGACGGCTCTGGTGGGTTGCGGGTGAAGCCCGCAGAGACGGGCTGGATTGCGGGTCGGGCCCGCAATGACCAGACCAACCGCTATTTCCGACCGGCGCCGAACACCTGCTCGAGCTCGAACGGCGTCGTCACTTCGAGCTGGTCGTAGCGGCAATCCTGGGGCGGTTTGTCTTCTCGCCAGCGCTGGAACTGCGTCGCGTGGCGAAACCGGTCGCCTTGCAGGTGGTCGTACTTGACTTCGCAGACCCGCTCCGGACGCAGCGGCTCCCAACTCAGGTCCTTGCTGCCGCTCCAGCGCGACCTCGCGCCGGGCATCCGGCGCGAGTCCTGTGACTCGCCGGGCATCCGGCGCGTGTCCTGGGACTCGCCGGGCATCGCGTCGGCGTCGCCGGCTGCCACGGTCGCCCAGTTGCGCCATGGATGGTCTTGCATGGCTTCCTTGCGCAGGTGCTCGAGTTCGTCGGCCAGTTGCCGGCGCATCTCCATGGTGAAGGCCGAAGTGACGCCAACGTGCTGTAGCACGCCCGCTTCGTCGTACAAGCCGAGCAACAGCGAGCCGACCGCGTCGCGCGTTTCCTTGTACCAACGGAAGCCGGCGACCACGCAGTCGGCGGTGCGCGAATGCTTGATCTTCAGCATCGCGCGCTTGCCGGGCTGGTACGTCCCGGACTCGGGCTTGGCCATCACTCCGTCCAGCCCCGCGCCTTCGAACTGCGCCAGCCATTCGACTGCCCGCTCGCGCTCCCGGGTCATCGGCGTCAGGTAGACCGGTGGCTTGACCGAGCCGAGCAACTGCTCCAGCCGGGCCCGCCGCTCCCCCTGCGGCAGCGTCATCACGCTCTTGCCGCCCGCCGCCAGCAGGTCAAAGGCGACAAACGACGCCGGCGTCTCCTGCGCCAGCCTGGCGACCCGCGAGGCAGCCGGATGGAGGCGCTGCTGCAACGCGTCGAAATCCAGGCCTTGAGCGGTGGCGACGACGATCTCGCCGTCGATCACGCTGCCCTTGGGCAGGATTTCGCCCAGCGCCTTGGCCAGTTCGGGAAAGTAACGGTCCAGCGGCCGCAGGTCGCGGCTCTGGATCACCACCTCGTTGCCCTTGCGGAACACGATCGCCCGGAAGCCATCCCATTTCGGCTCGAACAGGTAGCCCTC
>JAJAZH010000367.1 GCA_026785815.1 Ramlibacter sp.
CCGCCGCTGGACCCGACCACCTACGGCGCTGTCAGCTACAACCCGCTCGACTACCGGGGCGCGGTCGGCCGCTACTTCAACGTCGGCGTGCGTCACCAGTTCTGATGCAGCTCTCGCAGCGAGCAATGCTCGCTGCACCCGGAAAAAAGCCACCGCACTGCGGTGGCTTTTTTTTGGTGGTGCTGGCGAGCGGTGCGATCCAGAGCCGTCCGCTGGACCGCCCTCAGGTCACAGCCGCTCTGAATAAAGCCAGCAGGCCGCCTCGGAGCGGCTGTCGACCGGCTCGAGCGGCGGCACTTCCTTCAGGCAGCGATCGAAGACCCGCGGGCAGCGGGTGTGGAAAACGCAACCCGGTGGCGGATGGATCGGCGATGGCAGATCGCCCGACAGCAGGTCGATCACCTTGGTGCGCTCCAGACGCGGGTCAGCCACCGGCACCGCCGACAACAAGGCCTGCGTGTAGGGATGCTTGGGATCGGCATAGAGGGATTGCTTGTCGGCCAGCTCCATGGTCCGGCCCAGGTACATGACCAGCACCCGCTGGCTCACATGCTTGACCACGGCCAGGTCATGCGCAATGAAGATCAACGCCAGCTGCATTTCGCGTTGCAGTTCCTGCAACAGGTTGATGATCTGGGCCTGGATCGAAACGTCCAGCGCCGACACCGGCTCGTCGCAGATCAACAGTTGCGGCTTCAGGATCAGGGCACGCGCGATTCCGATGCGCTGGCATTGGCCGCCCGAGAACTCATGGGGATAGCGGTACAGGTGGGCAGCCGACAGCCCGACCCGCAGCAGCATCGCTTCGACCTGCGCCAGGATCTCCGCGCCATCGAGCTGCGGCGCGTGGGTGCGCAATGGTTCGCCGACGATCTGCGCCACGGTCATGCGTGGATTGAGCGAAGCCAGCGGATCCTGGAACACCATCTGCACGCTGCGCCGCACGGTGTGCCAGTCGCGCTGCGACGCTCCCTGCATGTCCCGGCCCATCCAGGCGATCTTTCCGCCCGTCGAAGGAACCAGGTTCAGCAGGGCGCGAGCCAAGGTGGACTTGCCGCAGCCCGATTCGCCCACGATTCCAAGGGTCTCGCCCGGGAACAGTTCGAAGCTCACGCCGTTCACGGCCTTGACGCTGTCCGACGCAGCCCAGGGCAGGCCCTTGCCGCGCACCTTGAAATAGACCCGCAGGTCTTGCACCGACAGCAACGGCGTCCGTATCTCGGGCAGTGAACTGGATAGATTCATGCAGCGCCTGCGATCGACAGCGCAGCGACCTCCCGTTCAGGGCGATGGCAGGCCCGCAGCACGGACCGGTCCGCCGCGTCCGGTATCAGCGGCGGCAGCACGGTGGCGCAATGGGGCAGCACCAGGGGACACCGTTCGCTGAACGGACAGCCTGCGGGCAGACTGGCCATGTCGGGGGGCGCGCCCGGGATCGCCAGCAGCGTCTCGGGCCCGTTCAGGAGGCGCGGCACTGCGCCCAGCAGCCCGGTGGTGTAGGGGTGGGTCGGGCGGTAGAAGATGCTTTCGGCGCTGCCTTGTTCCATGACGCGGCCACCGTACAAGACCATGACCTGGTCGCACAACCCGGCCACCACGCCGAGGTCGTGCGTGATCAGGATGATGGCGGTGCCGAAGTCGCGCTGCAGTTCCCGCAGCAAGGCGACGATCTGCGCCTGGATCGTGACGTCGAGCGCGGTGGTCGGCTCGTCGGCGATCACCAGGTCGGGTTCGCAGAGCAGCGCCATGGCGATCATGATCCGCTGGCGCATGCCGCCGGAAAACTCGTGCGGGTACATCCGGATCCGCGTGGCGGCATCGGGAATGCGCACCGATTCAAGCAGGGCGATGGAACGCTGGCGCGCTGCCCTGTGCGTCAGCCCCTTGTGCAGTTCCAGCACCTCTGTCATTTGCCGCTCGACCGTCAGGTAGGGATTGAGCGAGGTCATCGGGTCCTGGAAGATCATCGCGATCCGGTTGCCCCGCACCTGGTTCAGCTCTCGGGGCGGCATCGCCAGCAGATCCTGGCCGTCGAACACGGCCCGGCCGCTGGCACGACCGTTGGCAGCCAGCAGGCCCATCAAGGCCAGCATGCTCTGGCTCTTGCCCGAGCCGCTCTCGCCGACGATGCCGAAAGTCTGGCCCCGCTCGAGGCTGAAGCCGAGATCCTTGACGGCAGTGACTTCGCCTTCGCGGGTCTGGAATGTCACTGCGAGGTGTTCGACCTGCAGCAGCCTGCCGCTTTTCTTCTCGCTACCCATGGCTAGCGTTCTTTCGGATCGAGCGCATCGCGCAGGCCGTCGCCGATGAAGTTGAAGCAATACAGCGTGATCGAAAGCATCGCCGCCGGAAACAGCAGCATCCAGGGCGCCACGTCCATCACCTTGGTGCCATCCTCGATCAGCACACCCCAGCTGGTCATCGGCTCCTGGATTCCCAGCCCGAGGAACGACAGCACTGATTCGGTGAGGATCACCGCCGGCACGGTCACCGTGGTGTAGATCACCACGACCCCGAGCAGGTTGGGCACGATGTGCGAAAAGATCAGCCGGCGGGTCGGCACGCCGATCGCCCGTGCCGCCTCCACGAACTCCATGCTGCGCAGCGACAGAGTCTGGCCGCGGACCACGCGCGCCATGTCCATCCAGGAAAAGGCGGTGATCGCCAGCACCACCAGGTAGAAGTCGCGCCCGAGCAGCGTCACCAGCAGGATCGCGATCAGCAGGTAGGGGATGGCGTACATCATGTCGACGATGCGCATCATGAAGCCATCGATGCGGCCCCCCAGGAAGCCGGCCGTCGCACCCCATGCAATCCCGATCGCTACCGACGACAAGGTGGCGAGCAGGCCCACCAGCAGCGAGATCCGGCCGCCGATCAGGCACCGCACCAGCAAGTCACGGCCCGATTCGTCGGTGCCCCACCAATGCATGTTGGTCCACGACGGCGGCAGCTTCATCGCATCCCAGTCGCTACTGTCGAATGCGTGCGGAAGCAACGCCGGACCGACAATGCAGACCGCGGCGATCAGCAACAGGACGGCCAGGCTGGTGACGGCGGCCTTGTTGCGCACGAAGCGCCTGCGCGCGTCGCTCCACGGACTGTGGCCGGGGCGAGTGGCTTCGGCGGCCTGGACCAGCGTGTCGAGCGTGCCGCTGGAGCGGCGGGAAAAAAGCATGTCGTCAATACCTGATTTTCGGGTCGAGCGCCGCGTAGGCCAGGTCGACCAGCAGGTTCAAGGTCACGGCGATCACGGTGATCAGCACCACCAGGCCGAGCACCAGCGTGTAGTCCCGGTTGCCGGCGCCGTTGACGATCAGCTTGCCCAGGCCCGGCAGCGAAAATATCGTTTCCGTGACCAGCGCTGCGGTGATGGAAGAAATCGCCAGCGGGCCGAGCACCGAAATGACGGGCAGCAGCGCCGGCTTGAGCGCGTGCCGCAGCACCACCAGCCGGGTCGGCAGGCCTTTGGCGCGCGCGGTGCGGATGAAGTTGCTGTGCAGCACCTCGATCAGGCTGCCACGCATCACCCGCGCGATCGTCGCGACGTTGATGAAGGTCAGCAGGGCGACCGGCAGCACCATGAAGCGGGGCGAGAAATCGTCCCAGCCGCCGGCCGGCAGCCACTTCAGGCCGATGGCGAACACCAGCACCAGCACCGGGCCGATCACGAATGATGGAAAGACACTGCCGAGGTTCCCGACCAACATCACCCCGTAGTCCGCTGCGGTGTTGTGGCGCAGCGCCGCGGCGATTCCGAGTCCAACCCCCAGCACGAACGACAGCGCCAGCGAGACGCCACCGATGGTCAGCGAGACCGGCAATGCCGCGGCGACCAGGTCGTTGACCGACCAGTCGGCATAGCGAAACGAGGCTCCGAGGTCGCCGTGCAGCAGGTTGTTCAGGTAGTAGAGGTACTGCTGCCAGACCGGCCGGTCGAGGTGGTACTTGGCCTGCAGGTTGGCCAGTACCGCCTGCGACACCACCCGTTCGCTGTCGAACGGGCCGCCGGGCGCGGCGTGGACCAGCACATAGCAGACCGTGATGACGGCCAGCAGCGTGGGAATGGTCGCCAGCAGCCGGCGCAGGCTATAGGACCACATTCAATGCTTGATGATGAACAGGTCCTTGCTGCGGAAGCGGTCCTGCGTGTTTTCAAGCGAGTAGCCGCCGACATACGATTTCACCAGCCGCGGCAGCGAGTACTGCAGCAGCGGAACGATCGGGTAGTCCTCCATGATCATCTGGCTGGCCTGGGTCAGCAAGGCCTTGCGCTTGCCCGGGTCGACCTGCCGCGTGCCTTCGTTGATCAGGTCCTCGGCCTTGCGGTTGCAGTTGAAGTTGTTGTTCTGGTCGGAATCGCAACGCACCAGCGCGAGAAAGCTGGTGGCGTCGTTGTAGTCGGCCAGCCAGCCGTTGCGCGCCATCTGGAAGCTGCCGTCGTGGCGCTTTTTCAGCAGCACCTTGAACTCCATCGCCTCGAGCTCGATGCCCAGGCCGAGCTTGGTCTTCCATTCCGAAGCCGCGAAGATCGCCATCTTCTTGTGGTACTCGCTGGTGTTGTAGGAGAACATGAACTTGGTGCCGGGCTTGACGCCGGCCTGCTCCAGCAGCGCCTTGGCCTCGGCGATCCGTCTGGCCATCGGCCAGCTCGCCCAGTCGTACGACGTGACGTCGGCGCCTTCGGTGCCCTTGACCATCAGGCCGTAGGCAGGTGTCTGTCCGTCGGCCGTGATGCGCTGGGCCAGCACGTCGCGGTCGATCACCATCGAGAGCGCCTTGCGGACCCGCACGTCCTTGAAGGCCGGGTTCTGGGTCTGGAACGAGTAGTAGCGCAACCCGATCATCGGGGCGTTGCGGATTTCCTTCGGGAACTGCTGCTTGTACTTCTCGTAGCTGCCGGGCGGCAGCTGGTAGACCCACTCGTTCTGGCCCGACTCGTAAAGCTTGACGTCGGCGTTGCCGTCTTCCACCGGCAGGTAGGTCACCTGCGTCAGCTGCACGTTGCTGGCATCCCAGTACATCGGGTTCTTCTCGAGCACCACCTTGCTGTTGACCTGCCAGGCTTTGAGCGTGTAGGCGCCGTTGCTCACCAGGTTGCCGGGCTTGGTCCAGTCCTTGCCGAACTTTTCCAGCGCGCCCTGGTGCACCGGGCCCAGGTTGTTGTTCGACATCAGGCTCGGCAGGAAGGTGACCGGGAAAGCGGTCTTCACTTCCAGCGTGAACTTGTCGATCGCCTTCACCCCGATCTCCGCCGGCGGCTTCTTGCCGGCCGCGACATCCTTGCCGTTCGCCAGGAAGATACCGAAGGTGGCCGCATAGGTCGAAGCAGTCTTCGGGTCGACGAAGCGACGGATGCCGAACACGAAATCCTGCGCGGTGACCGGGTCGCCGTTGGACCATTTCGCGTTCTGCCGCAGCTTGAAGACCCAGGTGGTGGCGTCGGACTGCTTCCAGCTTTCGGCGACGCCGGGCACGATGCGCCCGACGTTGTCGCTGGCCGTCAGGCCCTCGAACAGGTCGCGCGTGATGTTGTTGGCACCGACCGATTCGGCCAGCGCCGGATCGAGCGTTTCGGCTTCGGAGCCGTTGTTGCGCACCAGGGTCTGGGTGGCGTGCAGCTGCGTGCCGGGCGGAACCACCGCCGCACCGGCCGGAAGGCTGAGCGCAAGGCACAGGGGCAGCATCGCCAGCGCAAGACCTGACAGTTTGGGAGTCATGGGTGTTTCCATTTCTG
Source organism: Ramlibacter sp. (assembly GCA_026785815.1). Taxonomy (GTDB): domain Bacteria; phylum Pseudomonadota; class Gammaproteobacteria; order Burkholderiales; family Burkholderiaceae_C; genus Ramlibacter. The sequence goes on from JAJAZH010000367.1 coordinate 5,738, forward strand.
AACGGGCTCGTGGCCCTTTACCTGGGAAGCTTTGGCGTGTCGATGTCCACATAAGACCAGAACTCGCGCGCGAAAGGGTGGCGCTTGTATCCGACCAGCCAGGGTTGCATCAGGTCGGTCCCGATGCGGCTGACCCGCACCTTGATCGGCATGTAGGCCACCAGGATGCGGACTGCATCGCGGATCACGGCGTCGCGCTCCGGCCCGTCCCGCATCAGGCCCTGCTTTTCGTAGAGCTCGTCGAAGCGGGCGTTCTTGAACCGGGAGTGGTTCTGCTGGCCGGCCGACTTGCTGTAACCCAGTTGCAGCACGCTGCCGCTGTCGGGGGAACCGGCGGAATAACCGTAGCCCCACATCATCAACTTACCGGCGCGGGAGGCCCTGAGCTGCTCAGGCCATTTGCCGATCTTGTAGACGATCTTGATGCCGACGGCATCCAGGTTCTTCTTGACGATTTCGTCGCGCTCGCGGTAGTCCGAAGTGCCCAGCGTGTCGTACTCGAGCACCAGCGGCTTGCCGTCGGGCAGGTCGCGCCAGCCGTCGCCGTCCTTGTCGGTGTAGCCGAACAGGTCGAACAGCGCGATCGCCCTGGCCCGGTCGAAGGTCCCCATCTCGGTACGGAACTTCGAATCGAAGCTGGCGGTGTTGGGCATGACGAAGCCCTGCGACACCACCGCCTGCCCCCGCCTTGCCAGCCGGACTTCCTCCTCGCTGTTGATTGCCAGGGAGACTGCGCGCCGCAGGGCCACCTTGTCCGGCGTATAGCCGCCCACCACCGGGTGGGTCATGTTGAAGTACATCATCGTGATGTCCGACAGCGGCACCTGCTCGACCTGGATGCCGCGCTTGGCCAGGTTCGGAGCCAGCTTGTTGTTCGGCACCGCCTGCAGCGCGAAGTTCTCCTGCAGCCGCTCCATGAAGTCCTGCTCGTTGTTCAGGAACGATAGCCAGCGCGGCTGCTGCTCGTCGATGATGGTGACGACCACCTTGTCCACCATCGGCAGTCGCCGGTCTTTCATCCGGGCGGCGATGGCCTGGGCTTTGGCGTCGTCCGCGGGCGGCTCCGCCTGATAGAGCTTCTCGCGGAATCCGGGGTTGCGCGCGAGGGTGATTTTCGAGGAGCGCTTCCACTCCTGCAGCATGAACGGACCGGTGCCCACCGGATGCTCCATGATCCGGTCGCCATACATCTCGACCACCTCGCGCGCCATGATGCCCAGCACGCTGGGGTCGGCCAGTCCGAGCACGAAACGCGGCCGGGTTTCGCCCAGCTTGATCTGGACGGTGTAGCGGTCCAGCGCGCGCAGGCCTTCGGCCTCGCTGTCGTAGTCGAACTTGCCGGTGGCTTCCGCCTTCTTGCGCAGTTCATCGAGTCCCAGAATCTTGTCTTCGGCGATGCCGGACCAGCGCGGGCTCTTGTGCTTGGGATCGTAGTAGCGTTTGAGCGAATAGACGAAGTCGGCTGCGGTCACCTCGCGCTTCTTGCCGCCGAAGGCCGGATCGTCGACGAAGTAAATGCCCTGGCGCAGGCGGAAGGTGAAGGTGCGGAAGTCGGCCGACACCTCCGGCATCGCTTCCGCCAGGTTCGGCTTGACCTTGGCCGGCCGCGCCAGGTAGTCGTACTCGTAGGGCGCTTCGAAGATGTTGGCCAGCACGATCGCCGAATAGAGGTCGCTGATCTGGGCGGGATCGAATCCGGTTTCGGCAACCGGAAACGAATAGCGCAGGATCTTCTCGGGCTGGGAGGTCTTGGCGGGTGTCTGGGCGCTACAGGGGTGAGTGGCGCTCAATGCCAGGCACAGGCTGGTGGCCAGCGCCCAGGTTCTCGGATTCATGCTTGGAAACACCTATTTCGGGATTGGAACGGGGGCAAGCATAATCCACGCCTCGCCGACCGCCACGAGCGGTTTCCCCAAGCTGCCGGGCCGCGAACCGCGGTTTCGACAAGGTTTTGCATGTTTCCTTATCTCCTTCGGCGGATCCTGCAGATGATCCCGACCCTCGCTGGCGTGATCCTGCTGGTCTTTTTCCTGTTCACCTACTTCGGGGGCGACCCCGCGGAGATCCTGGGTGGCCTGCAGGCCACGCCGGAACAGATCGAATCGATCCGCAACCAGCTGGGCCTGAACCGGCCGGTCTGGGAGCAGCTCTGGCTGTTCGTGACCAAGGTCGCGACCTTCGATTGGGGCCGCAGCTGGGCCACCAACGAAGCGGTCTCCAATATATTCGCCACCCGGCTGCCGGCCACGCTGACCATCATGGTGCCGATCCTGGTGCTGGAGGTCGGGCTGGCCATCGTCTGCGGCATGGCGGTGGCGTATGTGCGCGGTAGCCTGACCGACCGGGCGGTGATGATCATTTCCACAGTGGCGTTGTCGATCAGCTTCCTGGTCTACGTCATCATCGGCCAGTACGTGTTCGCTTTCCGGCTCGGCTGGTTCCCGGTGCAGGGCTGGTCGAACAGTGTGTGGACCAACCTGGCGGTCTATGCGCCGCTGCCGGTCCTGCTGGCGGTGCTGGTCAGCCTGGCGCCGCACACCCGGCTGTACCGCAGCTTCTTCCTCGACGAGATCGGCCACGACTACGTGCGCACCGCCCGCGCCAAGGGCGTTCCCGAGAACACCATCCTGTTCAAGCACGTGCTGCGCAACGCGATGATCCCGATCCTGACCAACGTCGCGACGCAGCTGCCAGGGGTGTTCATCGGCTCGTTCCTGATCGAAGTCTTCTTCTCGATCCCGGGCCTGGGGCGCGAGGTCTACACCGCCGTCGGCCGCAGCGATTACCCGGTGATCCAGGCGGTCACCATTTACCTTGCCGCGCTGACCATGGTCATCAACCTCATCACCGACGTGCTCTACAAGTTCGTCGATCCGCGGGTGGTGCTGAAATGAGCGCCGTCCTGGAAACGCCTTTGGTGCTGCCGCCGTTGCCGAAATCCCCAGGCGTCTGGGCACAGGCGTGGTCGCGGCTGCGGACCGACCGCGTCGGCATGGTTTCGCTCTGGGTGGTGCTGGCTTTCCTGGTGCTGGTGCTGCTGGCCCAGTTCGGTGTCATCGGCGGTGGCTGGCAACGCGAGGCGGCCGTGCCGTTCGCGCCGCCCCACCTGGTCGGCGCCGATGCCCGCGAAGCCGATGCCGTGGTTGCGGCGCCCCCGCCCAACGTCGACCTCTCCGACGTCGATCCGCTGGCGCCGCGCTACGCCGAGTGGCAGGCCCGCGCCGACAAGGTCAAGACAGTCGCTACCACGCGCGCCACGACGCTGCCGTTCGGGGCCGACCGGATCGGGCGCGACGTGCTGGACAAGGCGATCAAGGGTGCACAGGTCTCGATCCTGGTGGGCATCGCGGCGGCGTTCCTGGCCACGCTGATCGGCACCGTGCTGGGCGCCCTGGCAGGCTACTTCGGCGGCAAGCTGGGCGACCTGCTGGAGTGGGTCTACAACGTCTTCACCTCGGTCCCGTACATCCTGCTGATCTTCGCGCTGGCTGCGGTGTTCAAGTCCGGGCCGCTGTCGAAGGTCTTTTCCGACGGCATCGTCCCGGTGGTGATCATCCTGGGCGCGGTGGGCTGGACCGGCATCTACCGGCTGGTGCGCGCCGAGTACATCAAGCACCGCAACCGCGAGTACGTGCGGGCGGCCGAAGCCATCGGAGCCGGTCACGGGGCCCGCATGTTCGGCCACATCCTGCCCAACATCAGCCACGTGGTGCTGGTCCAGCTCAGCCTGCATGTGGTGAGCTTCATCAAGGCCGAAGTGATCCTGTCGTTCCTGGGGCTGGGGGTGCCGATCGACATGGTGAGCTGGGGCACGATGCTGGCCGAGGCGCAGACTGAACTGGTGCTTGGAAAATGGTGGCAACTGGCCGCAGCCACCGCCTTCATGGCGACCTTCGTCACCGCCTTCGCGCTTTTGACCGATGCATTGCGCGACGCGATGGACCCGAAACTCCGCTAGGACCGCCGCCCATGTCATCCCTGATCGAAGTGCGCGACCTGCGCGTGAGTTTCCGCATGGGCCACGAAGTGCACGAGGCTGTGCGGGGCGTGAGTTTCGACGTGCCGGTCAACAGTACCGTGGCGCTGGTGGGCGAGTCGGGCAGCGGCAAGAGCGTGACCGCGATGAGCATCGTGCGGCTGCTGCCCGAGAACGCAATCGTCGGCGCGGACAGCCACATCTTTTACGAGGGCCGGGACCTCGCGCACAACAACGCGGAGGAAATGCGCAAGCTACGTGGCAAAGACATCTCCGTGGTGTTCCAGGAGCCGATGAGCTCGCTCAATCCGGTCTTCACGGTGGGGGAGCAGATTGCCGAGGTGCTGCGCATCCATGCCGGCATGACCGCACGCCAGGCGCGACAGAGAGCACTCGAGTTGCTGGAAGAAGTGGGCATTCCGGAGCCGCGCGCGCGCTTGAATGCCTATCCGCATGAACTGTCCGGCGGCCAGCAGCAGCGGGTGATGATCGCGATCGCGATCGCGTGCGAGCCCAAGCTGCTGATCGCCGACGAGCCGACCACCGCGCTCGACGTCACCGTCCAGCGGCAGGTGGTCGACCTGCTGGCCCGGCTGCAGGAGCGGCACCGGATGAGCGTGCTGTTCATCAGCCACGACCTCGGCCTGGTCGGCGAGATCGCAAGCAGCGTGGTGGTGATGCGCCAGGGCGAAGTGCGGGAAGCAGGCACTGTCGGCGACATCTTCAGCGCCCCGAAAGACGCCTACACCCGCGCCTTGCTGGCCTGTCGCCCGCGCCTGGACGCGCGTCCGCGCCGGTTGCCGGTGATCGACGACATCCTGAACAACCGCCCGGTGAGCGGCGAGCAGCGGCTGGCGCTGGCGGCCGGAGGCCCGGCGTTGATCGAGGTCACCGGGCTGCGCAAGGTCTATCGGCTCAAGGAGGGCTTGTTCCGGCACAAGTCGGTCGACGCGGTGAAGCTGGCGGATTTCTCGCTGCACAAGGGCCGCACGCTCGGCGTCGTGGGCGAGTCGGGTTCGGGCAAGACCACCATCGGCATGATGCTCACGCGCCTGACCGACGCCACCGGTGGGCGGATCATGTTCGAGGGAACCGACCTGGCGACGCTGGGAGCGGCGTCGATGCGGCCCTACCGCCGGCGCATCCAGATCATTTTCCAGAATCCGTATGCCAGCCTGAATCCGCGCTTCACGGTCGGCCAGATTCTGATGGAGCCGATGCGCATCCACGCGATCGGCGCCAGCGACGACGAGCGCGCCCGGCTGGCGCTGGGCTGGCTGGACAAGGTCGGCTTGCCGGCCCAGTCCTTCGGCAAGTATCCGCACGAGTTTTCCGGGGGACAAAGGCAGCGGATCGCGATCGCGCGCTGCCTGACGATGCAACCCGAGATCATCGTCTGCGATGAAAGCGTGAGCGCGCTGGACGTCAGCGTGCAGGCCACCGTGCTGAACCTGCTGCTGGACCTGCAGGAGGAGTTCGGGCTGACCTATGTCTTCATCAGCCACGACCTGGCCGTGGTCCGCTACATGGCGGACGACATCCTGGTGATGAACCAGGGCGAGATCGTGGAACGCGGCAGCTCGGACGAGATCTACGCCAATCCGCGGCACCCCTACACGAAGCAACTGCTGGCCGCCATTCCGCGCGGTTACCAGCCCGCTGAAAACCTTCCCACCCACTGAGGACAGCATGAAAGTTCGTTTTCTCTGCGCGCTGCTGTGCACCTTCACCCTGGGCTGCGCCCTGGCGCAAACACCCCAGCGCGTCGAGCGCGCCGACGATCTGCCGCGCTTCAGCTACCCGGTCGAGGGCGAGCTGGAAGCCATCGTGCGCAGCCCGCAGCGGTTCGCCCTGCTGTCGCAGGCGCTGCGGCGTGACCTCGAAAGGACGCTCGCGGCCTACGACATCGCCGAGCCGGCGACGCGCAGGCGGCTGCTCGGCGAGTTGCTGCAGCTCGACATGCTCGAGGGCCGTTACGACGATGCGCTGCGGCGCTCGGCCCAGATCCAGCAGCTGCAGGAAAAGCCCGCCGACAAGCTGTTATCGGGGCTGACGGTGCGAGCCATCGCCGCCGGCGTGAAAAAGGGCGAGCGCGGCTCCGCGGTCTATGCGGCCGAAGTCAGCCGCTTCATCGACGAAGAACTGGCACGGCTGCCCTATCCCGTCATCCGCAACGACATCATGCGCGGCAAGGCCAGCATGGAAACCTTCGGCGAGGCGCTGGCCCTGGGGCGGGTGCGCGACGTGCTGCAGCCGGTGGCCAGCCGCACCGGGGCGTTGAGCTCGGATCTGGTGTCGGGCCTGGTCTCGGCGCGCTATGCGCTGGAGTTCAGCCTGCCGCTGAAAGCCACGCTGATCGAGACCTACGGCCGCTACCTGGCGGCGCGCCAGGTCGACAAGCCCGACATCTGGGCCGCGCGCGACGTCAGCCTGCCGCCTGGCCGCGGCTATCCGGTGGTGCCGGTGGTGGTGTGGGACAGCGGCGTGGACTCGGCGCTGTTTGCCGGCCGGCTGGTGACGCAGCGCGAGCAGCCGGCGATGATCGCCTTCGACCGGGTCGGATTGCCGTCGGTGCAGCCGCTCAAGCCACTGGCCGCCGACGTGCAAGCCCGGTTGCCGGACCTGCTGGCGCGCAGCAAGGGCCTGGCCGACCTCGGCGCCAACATCGACAGCACCGAGGCGGCGCAGGTCAAGGCGCTGCTGTCGAACCTGGCGCCGGCGCAGTACAAGGCGGTGCAGGAGGAACTGCGGCTGGTCGGCGGCTACAGCCACGGCACCCACGTCGCAGGAATCGCGATGGCGGGCAATCCGTATGCGCGACTGGCGAATGCGCGCATCGAGTTCGGCCACACGCTGCTGCCCGAACCGTGTCCCACGCCGGAGCTGCAGCAACGCGCCGCCGCCAACTTCATGGCTTACGCGGACTTCATCCGCAGCAGCGGCGCCCGGGTGGTCAACATGAGCTGGGGTGGGAACCTGCGCGCCTACGAAGTCGAACTCGAGCAATGCGGGATCGGCAAGGACAGCGCCGAGCGGCGCGCGCTGGCCCGCGCTTATTTCGACTCGCACCACCAGGCGCTGACCCGCGCCATCGCGTCGGCGCCCGATGTGCTGTTCGTGGCTTCGGGCGGCAATTCCGCCAACAACCCCACCTTCAACGACGCCTATCCCTCGGGCATCGTGTTGCCCAACCTGGTTGCGGTGGGCGCTGTCGACAAGGCCGGTGACGAAGCCTCTTTCACCAGCTATGGTCCCACGGTGCTGCTGCACGCCAACGGCTACCAGGTCGAGAGCTGGGTGCCCGGCGGACGGCGCATCGCCTTGTCCGGAACGTCCATGGCCGCACCGCAGGTTGCCAACCTGGCGGCGAAGATGCTGGCCGTGAAGCCCTCGCTGAAGCCGGCGGAACTGATCACGATCATGCGCAGCACCGCCGAACGCAGCGAGGACGGGCGCCGGACCTTGATCCACCCCGCGCGCGCGCTGGCGGCTGTGGGCTACGTCCCGTCGTGAACCTGCGCTCGCTGCTGGCCGGCCTCGCACTCACTGTGGCGGTGGGTATTGGCGCGGCCGAGCCCGCTGCCGATCCGCTGCAGACAAGTGCATTGCACGCACTGTTCGAGCGCCAGTGGGAAGACGTGTCGCGCCGCTTTCCGGAAGGCAGCACCTTCCGCGGCGAGACGCGCTACAACGACCTGCTGTCCGACCAGTCGGCCGAGGCCATTGCCGAGTACGACTTGCAGGTGCGGCGCTGGCTGGCCGAGGCCAGGGCGATCGACCCCGACCGCCTGGCCGCGACCGACCGGCTCTCGCTGGAACTGTTCGTCGACCGGATGGAGCGCGAGGTGGAAGAACAGGCGTTCCCGGGGTACCGAAGCCTTGGCGTGAGCGCGCTGGGCGGCGTGCAGTCGAACCTCTCCCAGTTGCTGAAGGTCACTCCGGTCCGCGACCGGCGCCAGGTCAGCCAGCTGCTGCAGCGGATGGCGGCCTACCCGAAGCAGATGGAGCAGGAGATCGGCAGCATGCGGCGCGGGATCGCGCTGGGCTGGGTCAGCCCCAGGGAGGTCCTGGCCCGGGTGCTGGCGCAGATCGACGACCAGCTGCCCGCGGATCTCGAGGCCGGCCCGTTCTACGCGCCCTTCCTGCGCCTGGGCGGCGAAATTCCCCAGGCCGAGCGGGTTGCGTTGCAGGCCGCCGGACGCGCCGCCGTGGAAAGCCAGGTGATCCCGGCGCTGCGGGCGCTGCGGGCCTTCATCGCCGATGAATACCACCCGCGCGCGGCCAGCGACGGCGCGCTGCGCAACTATCCGGATGGCGATCGGGTCTACGACATGCTGGTGCGGCAGCAGACGACAACCAACCTGTCGGCGACGCAAGTCCACGCCATCGGCCAGCGTGAACTCACGCGCTTGCGCTCCGAGATGGAGGCCGTGATGCGGGAGACCCGGTTCGCCGGCGACTTCCCGCAGTTCATCCACTATCTCGACACCGACCCCAAGTTCTTCCACACCGGGCCGGAGCCGCTGCTGGCGGACTACCGGGCCATCGCCAAGCGCATCGACGCTGAAATGCCGCGCCTGTTCGCCGAACTGCCGCGCGCGCCCTATGGCGTGCGGGCGATGCCGGCATTCATGGGCCCGGATGCGGC
>JAJAZH010000368.1 GCA_026785815.1 Ramlibacter sp.
CGATCCGGGGAATTTCTTCGATGGCCACCCGCCAGGTGCTGGCGGAGCTGGTCGCCGCCTGGCAGCAGCGCTCGGTCAGCGCCGTCGCGATCGAATCGGTGGGCGGCGTCGATGCCGCCAGGCGGGTCCAGGCCGGCGAGCCGTTCGACGTCGTGGTGCTGGCGTCCGATGCGATCGACAAGCTGATCGCTGGCGGCCACGTTGTCGCGGGCAGCAAGGTCGACCTGGTGGATTCCGGCGTGTCGGTCGCCGTGCCGGCCGGCGCAGCGCGTCCCGACATCGGCTCCGAAGCAGCGTTGCGGCGCGCCGTGCAGGCCGCCCCGACGATCGGTTACTCCACCGGGCCGAGCGGCGTGGCGCTGTTGCAGCTGTTCGAACGCTGGGGGATCGCCGATGAAATCAGGCAGCGGACCGTGCAGGCGCCGCCGGGGGTGCCGGTCGGCGCACTGGTGGCGCGGGGCGAGGTCGCCCTTGGCTTCCAGCAGCTGAGCGAGCTGATGCACCTGGACGGCATCGACGTGGTCGGGCCGCTGCCGGATGCTGTCCAGATCACCACCACTTTTTCCGCCGGCATCGGCGCCGGTTCCGCGCAGGCCGCAGCGGTGCGCGACATGCTTGCATCCATGAGCTCGCCGGCCGCCGCGCAGGCGATCCGGCGCCACGGCATGCAACCCGCCCGAACGCATCCGTCCGCACCCAAGGAACAAAAATGAGCCTGATCATCGACTGCCACGGCCACTACACAACGGCGCCGCCGGCGCTGGAGAAATGGCGCAACCAGCAGATCGCCGGCATCAAGGACCCGTCGGCGATGCCCCGGGCCAGCGAGCTGAAGATCAGCGACGACGAGCTGCGCGAGAGCATCGAGAGCAACCAGCTGCGCCTGATGAAGGAGCGTGGCAGCGACATCACGCTGTTCTCGCCGCGCGCCAGCTTCATGGCGCACCACATCGGCGACTTCAACGTGTCGGCGACCTGGGCGGCGATCTGCAACGAGCTGTGCTTGCGCGTCAGCCAGCTGTTCCCCGACCACTTCGTGCCGGTCGCGATGCTGCCGCAATCGCCCGGCGTGGACCCGAAGACCTGCATTCCCGAGATGGAGAAATGCATCCGGGACTACGGCAACGTCGGCATCAACTTGAACCCCGACCCGTCGGGCGGGCACTGGACCAGCCCGCCGCTGACCGACCGCCTCTGGTACCCGATTTACGAAAAGATGGTGGAGTACGACGTGCCGGCAATGGTGCACGTGAGCACCAGTTGCAATCCGGCCTTCCACACGACTGGCGCGCATTACCTGAACGCCGACACCACGGCCTTCATGCAGTTGATCCAGGGCGACCTGTTCAAGGACTTTCCGACTCTGCGCTTCCTGATCCCGCACGGCGGCGGCGCGGTGCCCTACCACTGGGGGCGCTTTCGCGGTCTCGCGCAGGAGATGAAGAGGCCGCTGCTGAAGGACCACCTGCTGAACAATGTGTTCTTCGACACCTGCGTCTACCACCAGCCCGGCATCGACCTGCTCAACACGGTGATCCCGGTCAAGAACGTGCTGTTCGCCTCGGAGATGATCGGGGCCGTGCGCGGCATCGATCCCGAGAGCGGCCACTACTACGACGACACCAAGCGCTACATCGAGAACTCGAAGATCCTCAGCGCCGACGACAAGCACCAGATCTACGAAGGCAACACGCGCCGGGTGTTCCCGCTGCTCGACAAACTTCTCACACATCGTACGGATTTGGGGACAGCCCGCAAGAGCTCGTGAGCGTCGCGCTCTGTCCCCAACCAATCAGGAGATAGATCATGTTTGAACTGGGCGTTGTTTACCGCAACATCAGGCGCGCCGACAAGGCCGCCGCCGATGGCCTTGGAAAATTCGGTTCGGCCACCGTGCACGAGGCGATGGGCCGGGTCGGCCTGATGAAAACCTACATGCGGCCGATCTACGCCGGCGCGCAGGTTTCCGGCACCGCGGTCACGGTGCTGCTGCAGCCCGGCGACAACTGGATGCTGCATGTGGTGGCCGAGCAGATCCAGCCCGGTGACGTGGTGGTGGCCGCCCTGACCACCGACAACACCGATGGCTTCTTCGGCGACCTGCTGGCGACCAGCTTCCAGGCCCGCGGCGCCCGCGCCCTGGTGATCGATGGTGGCTGCCGCGACGTCAGGACGCTGCAGGAGATGGGCTTCCCGGTGTGGAGCCGCGCCATCAGCGCCAAGGGCACGGTGAAGTCGACGCTGGGGTCGGTCAACATCCCGGTGGTCTGTGCGGGCGCTCTGGTTCATCCGGGCGACGTGGTGGTGGCGGACGACGACGGCGTGGCGATCGTCCCGGCCGCGATGGCCGGCACGACATTGGAGGCCGCGGCCGCGCGCGAAGCCAACGAGGGCGCCAAGCGCGCCAAGCTGGCTTCCGGCGTGCTTGGACTGGACATGTACAGCATGCGCGGGCCGCTGGAGCAAGCCGGCCTGAAGTACATCGATTGAAGACTTTGTCAGTCCGGGCAAAGGCGTGCGGGCGCGCTGCGGTGGATGCCGGGTCCCCGGATCAGGTCCGGGGCAGGCTCAGCCCGGCATGACAGATGCGTGAGATCCGGTCTGGGATTGTCATCCCGGGCTTGACCTGGACTTGATTCGGGATCCACGGTGGTGCGTGACACTTCACTGTGGATTGCGGGTCAGGCCCGCAATGACAGCTAGCGGCAGGCAATGACAGGCAGCGACAGGCGATGCAAATCGAAGAGAGAACCCGATGACATTCGAGAAAACCCCTGGCTGGCTGGACTGGTATGCCGGACCGAGCCGGCCGCGCTTCAAGCTGCCGTCGGGCAGTGTCGACGCGCACTGCCATGTCTTCGGGCCGGGTGCGCAGTTCCCTTTCACGGCGGAACGCAAGTACACGCCCTGCGACGCGTCGAAAGAGCAGCTGTTCGCCCTGCGCGACCACCTCGGCTTCGACAAGAACGTGATAGTGCAGGCGACTTGCCACGGCGCCGACAATGGTGCGCTGATCGATGCCCTGCAGTCGTCGAGCAACCGGGCGCGTGGCGTCGTCACCGTCAAGCGCAGCGTGACCGACCAGCAGCTCCAGCAGATGCACGCGGCCGGCGTGCGCGGCGTGCGCTTCAACTTCGTCAAGCGGCTGGTGGATTTCACCCCGAAGGACGAGCTGATGGAGATCGCCGCGCGCATCGCGCCGCTCGGCTGGCACGTGGTGATTTACTTCGAGGCGGTGGACCTGCCGGAACTGTGGGACTTTTTCACTGCCGTCCATGACGATTTAGCGACCACCGTCGTGGTGGACCACATGGGCCGGCCCGACGTCAGCCTGCCGGTCGACGGCCCGCAGTTCGAGCTGTTCATCAAATTCATGCGCGAGTACCCGAACGTCTGGTCCAAGGTGAGCTGCCCCGAGCGCCTCAGCGTCGGCGGCCCGCCGGCGCTGGATGGCGAGCGCGATGCCTACCGCGACGTCGTGCCCTTCGCCCGGCGCATCGTCGAGACCTTTCCCGACCGCGTTCTGTGGGGCACCGACTGGCCGCACCCCAACCTGAAAGGCCACATGCCAGACGATGGGCTGCTGGTCGACTTCATTCCCCACATCGCCGTCACGGAGCAGCTGCAGCGCAAGCTGCTGGTGGACAATCCGACCAGGCTTTACTGGGCCTGATGACGACCGCAGGAGCGCCATGCCACTCGACAAACTTTACCTGGACGTGCCGGGCACGACCATCTTCGACGCCGAGCAGTCACGCCTGGGCTACCACCTGAACCAGTTCTGCATGTCGCTGATGAAGGCCGAAAACCGCGAGCGCTTCAAGGCCGACGAGCGCGCCTACCTGGACCAGTGGCCGATGACCGAGGAGCAGAAGCTGGCGGTGCTGGCGCGCGACCTGAACCGCTGCATCGCGCTGGGCGGCAACATCTATTTCCTGGCCAAGCTGGGTGCCACGCACGGCAAAAGCTTCCAGCAGATGGCCGGCAGCATGACCGGCATGACCGAAGAGGAATACCGCAACATGATGATCGCCGGCGGCCGCTCGGCCGAAGGCAACCGACGCACCGGCGAGGACGGCAATGCGCAGGCGCATCGCCAGCCGCAGGGCTCTAGCGACAAGAAAGGCCTTTAGAGATGGCAAGAATCACCGCCAGCGTCTACACCTCGCACGTGCCGGCCATCGGCGCCGCGCTGGACCTGGGCAAGACCGGCGAGCCGTACTGGCAGCAGGTGTTCCAGGGCTACGAATTCAGCAAGCAATGGATCCGGGAGAATCCGCCCGACGTGATCTTCCTGGTCTTCAACGACCACGCCACCGCCTTCAGCCTGGACATGATCCCGACCTTCGCCATCGGCACCGCTGCATCGTACGAGCCGGCCGACGAGGGTTGGGGCCCGCGGCCAGTGCCGCGCGTGATCGGCCAGCCGGAGCTGGCCGCGCACATCGCGCAATCGGTGATCCAGCAGGATTTCGACCTCACCATCGTCAACAAGATGGACGTCGACCACGGCCTCACGGTGCCGCTCTCGTTGATGTACGGGCAGCCGCAGGCCTGGCCGTGCCCCGTGATTCCGTTCGCTGTCAATGTGGTGCAGTACCCGGTGCCGAGCGGCCAGCGTTGCCTGAACCTCGGCAAGGCGATCCGCAAGGCGGTCGAAAGCTACGACCAGGACCTGAAGGTGCACATCTGGGGCACCGGCGGCATGAGCCACCAGTTGCAGGGGCCGCGCGCTGGCCTGATCAACAAGGCATTCGACACCGCCTTCATGGACCGCATGATCGCAGACCCCGAGGGCCAGGCGGCGGTGCCGCACATCGACTACGTGCGCGAAGCCGGCAGCGAAGGCATCGAGCTGGTGATGTGGCTCATTGCACGCGGCGCCATGTCCGATCTGTCGCGCGGCGCCGATGGTCGTTCCGCCGGCGGCCCGCCGCCCAAAGTCCTGCACCGCTTCTATCACGTGCCCGCGTCGAACACGGCGGTGGGCCACCTCATCCTGCAGAACAGCTGACATCTGTCATTCCCGCGCAGGCGGGAATCCAGGGCGTTGAAGGAATACGCAAGCACTGGGTCCCCGCCCCCCGCCTTCGCGGGGGCCGGCTCCGCGGGGATGACGCAACTGCGTCACCTGCGCGGGGATGACATCCAGCCTGGGACGACAATCCAAACCAGGAGAATTTCATGACCCTCAAAGTCGCACTTGCCGGCGCCGGCGCTTTCGGCATCAAGCACCTGGACGGCATCGAGAACATCGACGGCGTCGAGGTGGTCTCGTTGGTCGGCCGGGATCTGGCCAAGACCCAGGAAGTGGCGCAAAAGTACGGCATCGGCCACGTCACCACCGATCTCGCCGCCAGCCTGGCGCTCAAGGAAGTGGATGCCGTGATCCTGTGCACGCCGACCCAGATGCACGCGTCGCAATCGATCCAGTGCCTTCAGGCCGGCAAGCATGTGCAGGTCGAGATCCCGCTGGCCGACAGCTGGAAGGACGCCCAGGCAGTGGTCGACCTGCAACGCAAGACCGGCCTGGTGGCGATGTGCGGCCACACCCGCCGCTTCAATCCGAGCCATCAGTTCGTGCATCAGAAGATCCGGGACGGCCAATACAACATCCAGCAGATGGATGTCCAGACCTTCTTCTTTCGCCGCAGCAACATGAATGCGCTGGGCCAGCCGCGCAGCTGGACCGACCACCTGCTGTGGCACCACGCGGCGCACACGGTCGACCTGTTCGCCTGGCAGTGCGGCAGCCCGATCGTCAAGGCCAACGCCGTCCAGGGGCCGATCCACGCCGGGCTAGGCATCGCGATGGACATGAGCATCCAGCTGCAGGCTGCCAATGGCGCGATCTGCACGCTGTCGCTCAGCTTCAACAACGAAGGCTCGCTGGGCACGGTCTTTCGCTACATCGGCGACACGGCGACCTACATCGCGCGCTACGACGACCTGGCGCAATCGAGCAAGGAAGGCAAGGAAGAAAAGATCGACGTTTCGAAGGTGGCTGTGTCGATGAATGGCATCGAGTTGCAGGACCGCGAGTTCTTCGCCGCGATCGAGCAGGGCCGGGAGCCGAGCGCCAGCGTGGCGCAGGTGCTTCCCTGCTACCAGGTGCTGCACCAGCTTGAACAGCAGCTAACCGCCTGACGGCTGTCATCCCCGCGGAGGCGGGGACCCAGCGCGTCCGGTCTCTTGAATGCCCTGGATTCCCGCCTCCGCGGGAATGACGGACAACAAGGAGAATGTCAGCATGCACAACAGACAATTTGGACCCTTCACCGTTTCTGCCATCGGCCTGGGCTGCATGAATCTGAGC
>JAJAZH010000369.1 GCA_026785815.1 Ramlibacter sp.
AGCTACTACCGATATGTCTCGTACTACTACCCTGATGCCGGCGAGTTCGCCTTCAGTGGAGGCATGCACATCAATGCCGGGTGCAGCCACTATGCAACCGTGAAGAACGATCTGCGTGCGATAGAGCCCGTCATCGCGCATGAGATGACGCATGGTTGCCTGGGCCACTTGCCGCTGCCGGTCTGGTTGAACGAGGGCCTTGCCGTGAACACCGAGCATCGGCTTGCGGGCGCGCGCTCCACCCACACGTCGCAGCAGTTGCGAAGCAAGCACCTGGTGTTCTGGGGCGCGCAGGAGATACAGGAATTCTGGTCGGGCAAGTCATTCCTGCGGACAGACGACGGCAATCTTCTCTCATACGACTTGGCCCGCCTGGCCGTCGAGCACCTGGCCAAGAACTGGGAATCATTCGTGCCCTTTGTGTTGGCCGCCGACAGTGTCGATGCTGGCGCGGCAGCGGCCCGAGGGCATCTCGGCGTTGACCTTGGCGCGTTCGTCTGTGCGCTGCTCGATCAGGAGCCCTCTCCTGCTTGGTCGCCCGACCCGGGCATGTGGGCCGCTGAGATGGGCAGCGCGCAGGAGCCCTAAGGAGCGTTCTGGCTCCAGTACGAATCAGTCCATGCCGGCGTGAAGCCCGCGCGGCGGTACAGGGATTTCGCCGTCGCGTTCTCCGCCGCGACCTGGAGGAAGACCTGGTCGTAGCCCCGTTCGATCGCGGCGCCGGCGAGCGTCGCGAGCACGCGGCCGGCCAGGCCGCGGCCACCGGGCGGCCGTCGTCGACGATCGTCGCGAACAGCGAGCCGGCGCCCCGCCCCAGTTTTTTCACCCGGCTGGCGCCGTCGACCGGATCGAAGTCTTCGCCCAGGAACACGCTGGCCCAGGCAGCGTCCGGCGCCACCAGCAGTTGCGCCGGCTCGCCAGCGGAGACCGATCGC
Organism: Ramlibacter sp.; assembly: GCA_026785815.1. Taxonomy (GTDB): domain Bacteria; phylum Pseudomonadota; class Gammaproteobacteria; order Burkholderiales; family Burkholderiaceae_C; genus Ramlibacter. The sequence goes on from JAJAZH010000369.1 coordinate 936, forward strand.
ACTGCCGCGGCCGGCGCGATTTGCACCTCGGTGCAGGTTTCTTCGCGATAGCCCTCGAGCGCCAGCAGCGCGCGAAAGCTTTCGAAGGCCGGGAGGACGGGGATGCGCAGCATGACCGGCAGCGTCCGCTGCGCATAGGCCGCCTCGATCTCCCGCAGCTCCGACGGGCCCGGCGTCGCGTGCGTCAAGAGCACAGCGCTCTTGGCCCGGCCCACGGTGCCGGCGTCGAAGGGCAGGATCCAGCCAGCGATCTCGGCCTGGGCGTCCGGCGAGACCGCCAGCACGGTCGCTCGTTCGAGGGCTTTGATCCGGGTCGGCGTCATCGGCGCATTCTGGCGCATCCAGGAGAGCGTCCCTGCGCATCAAGGCGCCCCTCGCTTGTCCCGCCCGCGCAAGCTGCCCGATTTCCCGATCGCCTTCCATTTCCGCCGCTGCGCGATGCGATCGAGCGGCGTCTGCTCGACGCGTTGCGCGTCCCGCAGCAGCTTCTGGTAATTTCGCAGCCGGTCGGCGTCGACCTGGGCGCGCACGGCGCAACCCGGCTCGTCCTCATGGCGGCAGTCGCGGAAGCGGCATTGCGCAGCCAGGCCCTGCACGTCCTCGAAGGTGGCGCCGAGAGCGGCGCCATCGGCATCGGGCCGCCAGGTCCGCAAGCCGGGCGTGTCGATGATGCAGGCGCCTTCCGGGCACAGGTGCAGCGAGCGCGCCGTCGTCGTGTGGCGGCCGCGGCCGTCGCCGCTGCGCACGCCGCCGGTGTCCTGCAACGCGCCGGACAGCAGATTGGTGAGCGTCGATTTGCCGGCGCCGGAAGATCCGAGCAGCACCAGGGTCTGCCCCTGGCGCACCCAGGGCGCGAGCGCGGTCCGCGTCGCGTCGCTCAAGCCGTTCACGGCCACCACCGGCACGCTGGCCGGCAGGCGTTGCCGCACCAGAGCGATCCGCTCCTGCGCATCGGCGGCGATGTCGGCCTTGGTCAGGACCACGACGGGCGCGACACCGCAGGCCAGCGCCATGGCCACGTAGCGCTCGGCCCGGCGCGGATTGAAGTCCTGGTCCAGGCCCATGGCGAGCAGGGCCGTGTCCACGTTGCTGGCCAACGGCTGGCGCCGGCCGTCGTTGGCGCGGCGCGCGATCTGCGTCAGCGGCGGCAGCCGCGCGCCGATCCACAGCTCCTGCTGCGGCCCTCGCTCAGCCAGCACCCAGTCGCCCACCGTGAGCGCGGTTTCATCGGCCTGCAGCTGCTGCTGGAGCCGGTGCAGGACGCGAGCCTGATGCGGGCTCGCGCCGTCGTGCAGCGTGAACCAGTCACGCTGGGTTTCGACCACCCGCAGCAGGTGGATGCCGCCAGTAGGCGCCGTTGGTTGAGATGCTGCGAGGAGGTCCACGACCTGTTGCGTGAGCCCGATCCGCGCCAGTTTCTCCAGAGTTTCAGTATTGATCATTGATGTCGATGTCTTCGAGTCCTGCGCGCGCCGCACGCGCGAAGCCGCAGCCGTGCGGTGCACGGCCGGAGCGAAAAGGAATGGAAGTCGGCCGCGTGAGCGGCGAATCAACGGATCGGAGCTACAGCGAGAACGACCCGAGGGTCAGGCGGCCGACAGGAGGGCAAGGGGCAATCGTTCCATGGCACTCTCCTGTGGTTGATTGAAGGACAGCGCAGTTTGACAGCCGCGGGACGGGTCGGTCAAGCGGCCCGTCTGCGGGCTACAACAGCCGCTTCAGATACTTCCCCGTATGGCTGGCCGGATTGGCGGCGATCTGCTCCGGCGTGCCGACGCCCACCACTTCGCCGCCGCCGGCGCCGCCCTCGGGGCCCATGTCGATCAGCCAGTCGGCGGTCTTGATGACGTCCAGGTTGTGCTCGATGACGACGATGGTGTTGCCGGCGTCGCGCAGCTGGTGCAGCACCTTGAGCAGCAGGTCGATGTCGGCGAAGTGCAGGCCGGTGGTCGGCTCGTCCAGGATGTAGAGCGTGCGGCCGGTGTCGCGCTTGGACAGCTCCAGCGCCAGCTTGACCCGTTGCGCTTCACCGCCCGACAAGGTGGTCGCGGCCTGGCCCAGCTTGACATAGGACAGGCCGACGTCGAGCAGCGTTTGCAGCTTGCGCGAAATGGTCGGCACCGCCTTGAGGAAAGCAAATGCGTCCTCCACCGTCATGTCCAGCAGCTGCGCGACGTTGCGGCCCTTCCACTGCACCTCCAGCGTCTCACGGTTGTAGCGCTGGCCCTTGCAGACATCGCACGGCACGTACACGTCCGGCAAAAAGTGCATCTCCACCTTCACCACGCCATCGCCCTGGCAGGCTTCGCAGCGGCCGCCCGCCACGTTGAAGCTGAAGCGCCCCGGCCCGTATCCGCGTTCCCTCGCCATCGGCACCTCGGCCATCAGTTCCCGGATCGGCGTGAACAGGCCGGTGTAGGTCGCGGGGTTGCTGCGCGGCGTGCGGCCGATCGGCGACTGGTCGACGTTGATCACCTTGTCGAAATGCTCGATGCCCTCGATCGCTTCGTGGGGCGCCGGCTCTTCATGGGCGCGGTACAGCGTGCGGGCCACGGCGGTGTACAGCGTGTCGTTGACCAGCGTCGACTTGCCCGACCCCGACACGCCGGTGACGCAAGTCAGCAGGCCAACCGGGAAAGCGACGCTGACGTTCTTGAGGTTGTTGCCGCTGGCGCCGAGCACCCGGATCTCCTGCAAGTTGCCCTGGGTTGCCAGATGCTCGGCCTCGCGCGCGGCCCGCCGGGTGGCCGCGGGGCTCGGCGCAAAGCGCGATGAGCCGCCGGCGAACGCCGGCTTCTTCACCACCGGCAGCCACGCCGTGCGGCGCGCGGGAACCGCGATCTGGCGGGTGCCGCTCAGGTACTGGCCGGTCAGCGACGCGGCCGTGCCCTTGACTTCGTCGTAGCTGCCCTGGGCCATGACGCGGCCGCCGTGGATGCCGGCGCCCGGGCCCATGTCGATCACGTGGTCGGCGGCGCGGATCATGTCCTCGTCGTGCTCGACCACGATCACGCTGTTACCGATGTCGCGCAGGTGCTTCAAGGTGCCGATCAGGCGGTCGTTGTCGCGCTGGTGCAGCCCGATGCTGGGTTCGTCCAGCACGTACATCACGCCGGTCAGGCCGGAGCCGATCTGCGACGCCAGCCGGATGCGCTGCGACTCGCCGCCCGACAAGGTCTCGGCGCTGCGGTCCAGGCTCAGGTAGTTCAGGCCGACGTCGTTGAGGAATTTCAGCCGCAGGCCGATCTCGCGCACCACCTTGTCCGCGATCTCGGCCTTGGCGCCGTGCAGCTTGAGTTGCCTGAAATAGTCGAAGCTCTCGCGCAAGGTCAGGTGGCTGATCTCGAAAATCGCGCGCGCCTGCTCGCCTTCGCCCAGCTTGACGTTGCGCGCCTCGCTGCGCAGCCGGGTGCCCTGGCACTCGGGGCAGTTCTGCATGCTGCGGTAGCGGGAGAGTTCTTCGCGCACCGCCACCGAATCGGTTTCGCGGAAGCGCCGCTCCATGTTGGGCAGGATGCCTTCGAAAGCGTGCTTCTTGGTCACCTTGCGACCAGATGACGCTCCAGACTCCATGATGTAGCTGAAGCGGATCTCTTCCTCGCCCGAGCCGCGCAGCACCGCCGCCTGCACTGCGGGCGGCAGCGTCTCGAACGGTGCGTCGACGTCGAACTGGTAGTGCCTGGCCAGGCTCTCGATCAGGCTGAAGTAGTACGCATTGCGCCGGTCCCAGCCCTTCACGGCGCCGCTGGCCAGGCTCAGCGTCGGGAAGGCGACAACCCGCGCCGGGTCGAAGAACTCCATGTGGCCCAGGCCGTCGCAGGTCGGGCAGGCGCCGACCGGCGAGTTGAACGAGAACAGGCGCGGCTCGAGTTCACTGATCGAGTAGTTGCAGATCGGGCAGGCGAACTTGGCATTGAACCAGTGCGCTTTCTCGGGCGCTGCGTCCGCACCCGTTGCTTGGGCTGCAGCCATCTCCAGCGCCACCGCGCGGCCGTCGGCCAGCCGCAGCGCCGCCTCGAAGCTTTCGGCCAGCCGCTGTCGCAGGCCTGCCCCGGGCCCTGACCCGGGCCCTGACCCGGGGCCTGCCCCGGGCCGCGACCCGGGGTCGGGCCGGACTTTGAGCCGGTCGATCACCACGTCGATGTCGTGCTTCTCGGTTTTCTTCAGCTTGGGCAGCTGGTCGAATTCGTAGGTCTGGCCGTTGACGCGAAAGCGGACATAGCCGCGCGCCTGCATCTCGCTGAAGACATCGACGAATTCGCCCTTGCGGTCGCGCGCCACCGGCGCCAGGATCATCAAACGCGTTTCCTCGGGCAGCGCCAGCACCGCATCCACCATCTGCGACACGGTCTGCGACTGCAGCGGGATGTCGTGGTTGGGGCAATACGGCGTGCCGGCCCGGGCGAACAGCAGGCGCAGGTAGTCGTGGATCTCGGTCACCGTGCCGACCGTGGAGCGCGGGTTGTGGCTGGTCGCCTTCTGCTCGATCGAGATTGCCGGCGACAGGCCTTCGATCAGGTCGACGTCGGGCTTGTCCATCAGTTGCAGGAACTGGCGGGCATAGGTCGACAGGCTTTCGACATAGCGGCGCTGGCCCTCCGCATACAGGGTGTCGAAGGCCAGCGACGACTTGCCCGATCCCGACAGCCCGGTGATCACCACCAGCTGGTTGCGCGGGATGTCGAGGTCGATGTTCTTGAGGTTGTGGGTGCGGGCGCCGCGGATCGCGATCCGGCGATGCACCGCTGCGGCGAGGTACTTGCCGTCCTCACCATCACCATTGCCATCGCGGTCACCGGGAAATTTGCCGTCTGCGGAAGAGTTCAACGAGCTGTCCGGGCTAAACCGACCATGATAATCCGGCGGGACACCGAGCGCATCGGTCCGGGCCGACCGATGCCGGACAATGGGGGCCGAGCCGGACTTTTTCCTCCCGGCATGCTTTCTGCTCCCCCTTTCTCCGTGACTTCATCCCCCCCACTGGTCGATCCGGGCCGCATGACAGCCCACGAACGCCGCGCCAGCGGCTCGCTCGCCTCCATCTTTGCGGCCCGCATGCTCGGGCTGTTCCTGGTGCTGCCGGTGTTCGCGCTGGAAGCGGCGCGCTACCCCGGCGGTGACGATCCGGCGCGGGTCGGCCTGGCGATGGGCATCTACGGCCTGACCCAGGGCCTGCTGCAGATCCCGTTCGGCATGGCGTCGGACCGGTTCGGGCGCAAGCGGGTGATCGTGATCGGGCTGCTGATCTTCGCGGCCGGCAGCTTCCTGGCGGCGGCGGCGGACAGCCTGGCCGGCCTGGTCGCCGGCCGCGCCTTGCAGGGCGCTTGTGCGGTCTCCGCCGCCGTCACCGCCCTGCTGGCCGACCAGACCCGCGATCAGGTCCGCACCAAGGCGATGGCGATTGTCGGGGCCAGCATCGGCCTGATGTTCGCGCTGTCGCTGGTGGTGGCGCCGCTGCTGGTGACCCGGATCGGCCTGGCCGGCCTGTTCGCCATCACCGGCGCGCTGGCGCTCGCCTGCATCGCGGTGCTGACCTGGTGGACGCCGGCCGAACCGCAGCAACAGATGAACGTTCCGCGCGGACGCCTGGCCGATGTGCTGCGGCATCCCGGCCTGCTGCGACTGGACCTCGGGGTCTTCGTGCTGCACGCGGTCCAGCTGGCCATGTGGGTGGCGATCCCGGCGCTGCTGGTGCAGGCCGGCCTGGCCGGCGCCGACCACTGGATGATCTACCTGCCGGCCGTGCTGGCGTCGTTCCTGGTGATGGGCCTGACGCTGTTCCCGCTGGAACGGCGCGGCTACCTGCGGGCGGTGTTCCTGGTGTCGGTCGGCGTGGTCGCTCTGGTGCAGGTCGGGCTGCTGGTGGCCACGCCGCAGCCGACGATTCCGGCCCTGGCCGCGCTGCTGTTCATCTTCTTTTGCGGCTTCAACGTGCTGGAAGCCAGCCAGCCCAGCATGGCGTCGCGGATCGCGCCTTCAAACGCCCGCGGCGCGGCACTCGGGGTCTACAACACCCTCCAATCGCTGGGCTTCTTTGCCGGTGGGGCGGTCGGCGGCTGGCTGGCCAAGCACGTTGGATTCACGGGGCTGTTCGGCGCCTGTGCGGCGCTGATGCTGCTCTGGCTGGCCGTGGCCTGGCCGATGCGGGCGCCGCGACCGGCGAAGTCAGCCGGCGAGGTGCTCGCCAGCGAGGCCCAGGCGACATAATCGGTTTAACCTCCTGAGGAACATTTTTTATGGCATCCGTCAATAAAGTCATCCTGGTCGGCAACTGCGGCCGCGATCCGGAAATCCGCTACCTGCCTTCGGGCTCGGCCGTCGCCAACGTCACGCTGGCCACCTCCAGCAAGCGCAAGGACAAGACCAGCGGCGAGACCATCGAAGACACCCAGTGGCACCGCATCACTTTCTATGACCGGCTGGCGGAGATCGCCGGCGAGTATGTCAAGAAAGGGCGCCCGATCTATGTCGAAGGCCGGCTGAAGTACGGCAAGTACACCGGCCAGGACGGCGTCGAGAAGAACACGGTCGACATCCTCGCCACCGAACTGCAGCTGCTCGGCGGCCGCGAAGGCATGGGCGGTCCGTCCGGCGGCGGCGACGAGGAAGGCG
>JAJAZH010000370.1 GCA_026785815.1 Ramlibacter sp.
ACGCCGAGTCGCCGAACGCCACCACGCCACTGATGATGGCGGCGCATTACGGCAGCGCGGACGCGGTCCGGTTGTTGCTGGCGGCTGGAGCCGATCCGACGCTCAGGAACCAGCTTGGGATGAGCGCGATCGATTTCGCCATCAAGGCCAACCGGAAGGAGGCTGCCGAATTGATCGCTTCGGTTCGCCGCAGCGAGCAGCCTCGCGGCCGCTGGTGAGCCCTTATTTGGCGCTGCAGGCTTGCAGCACGTCAACGCCGGCTGACGGTTGCGAGGTCTGGGCCCGGCAGGCTGCCAGATCCACATAGTGGCCTTCGACCAGCACGCCGGGCGGGTTGTAGCGCAGCGTGGCGCGGGCCTGCAGCGATTCGGTGGCCGAAGCACCGGAGCAGCCGGCCCGGTAAATCGTGCCGCGCATGGCCCGCGACGTGCGGGCGCAGAGATCGTCCGTCGGGTAATCGAACTGCATCAGCAGTTTCCCGGACAGGTCGCGCACTGACAGGTAGCGGCCTGGCGCCTCGGGAGTCTGCGTTGTGGCGCAGCCAGCGAGAATGCCGACGGCGATGATGGCAAAGGTGTTTCGGATCAACTGCATCACTTGGGTTCTGGGTTTGGACAGCTGGCCACAGCGGCCAGCCTATGCAAACTCTTTTACCGTGGAACGCCGCGCTCGGGACATCACTGTAACTTCATACGATGTATATTATGTTAAATAAAAGCAGTCTGAATGAAGCTGAACCTGGAGCGGTTCCGCTTCCGACCCTCGTCACCTGCCCCCAACCCCACGTCGCACCTCGGCAAATCTCAATGACTGTCCCTGCTCCGATCGATCGATTCCAGCACGTGCCGGATCCGAGAGTCGATCGCCGGGTGCGTGGTGCTGGAAAAGACGCCGGGCGGTGCAAGCTTGCGCAGCATCCGGGTCATGGCGCGCGGGTCGTACCCAGCCATGCGCAGGATCTGGGCGCCGCGGGCATCCGCCGCCTTCTCGCGGGCCTGGTTCAGGGCTGTCAGGGTCAGGGACAAGTCGCTCTCGCCCGAGAACGATTCGCGGGTGGTTTCACGAATGGCGCTGGGCAGCGTCAATTCGGTGTTTCCGACGTAAGCCAGCGACTCGCAGGCCATCCGCTTCGAATCGCGCCGTTCAAGGTGGGCCAGCTCATGCGCCAGCATGGCGGCGATCTCGTCATCGGCCAGTTTGGCCGCTTTGCCCCAGGCCCCCGCGGAAATCACGATCACGCCATGGTCAGCCTCGTGCGCGTTCAGGAACTTGGCCTGGTAAGCAACGAGGCGGATTTTTTGCCCCGCCAACAGTGGATCTGCCTTCACCAGCCGGGCCAACACGCCCTGGTAGGTCGCCGGGACCGGCGCCTGGCCGAACCGTTTCATCAGGTCCTGGACATTCTTGCGGTCCATGGTGTCGACCTGCCGCGATCGGGCTGGCGCCGCCATGCATTGATCGAATACGACATGGTCCAGCGGCATCACCAGGGCGGCTCCAGAACAGCACAACGCAGCGGCAGTTAGAAACATATGGATACATCTTACACTTTTTGATGTTAAGTGAAACATTTAAGTTACACACAGCGTTGATGGATCTTTTCTCGGATGAGGGGTCGGCTGATCAGGTCACCCGCCGGCTTGGCGGGCAGGAGGTCGGGCGGGTCGAACCGGCGCCCTGCGATCCGGGGTTGCGGGATCTGGCCGCACGACTCCCGTCGCTGCTGCACATGGGAACGTCGTCGTGGTCGTTTCCCGGCTGGAAAGGGCTGGTCTGGAGCGGCGACCAGAGCGTCTCCCAGCTGTCTCGCAACGGGCTCGCGGCGTACAGCAGTCACCCGCTACTGCGGTCCGTGAGCCTCGACCGAGCCTTTTACCGACCGCTGTCGGCCAGTGAATATGCCGCCCATGCAGCGCAGGTGCCGGAAAGCTTTCGTTTCGTCGTCAAGGCGCCCAGCCTGGTTTGCGATGCTTTGGTGCGGGGGGCCGACGGCCGGGCGCGGCAGGACAACCCCGCTTTCCTGGATCCCGGACTGGCGGCTCGCGATTTTGTCGAGCCCGCCTTGGCAGGGCTGGGCTCCAGGACCGGAGCGCTGGTGTTCCAACTCAGTCCCCTGCCCGCCTCCTGGCTCGATCGAATGGATGAGCTGCTGGACAGACTGGGGCGGATGCTCGCCGCATTGCCGAAGGTCGAGCCGTCGGCTCCGGGCGCGGTGGTGGCAGTCGAAGTCAGGAATCCGGAGTTCCTGACTCCGGCGTTCGCGGCGGTGTTGAAGGCGGCGGGGGCAACCTATTGCCTGGGACTGCACCCCCGGATGCCGCCGGTGGCGGAGCAATTACCGATGCTGCGTGCCCTTTGGCCTGGGCCGCTGGTGTGCCGCTGGAGCCTGAACCGCATGCATGGAGCTTTTGGTTATGAGGAGGCCAAAGGGCTTTACGAACCCTTCCACCGGCTGGTGGACCCTGACCCCGCAACCCGCCAAGCACTGGCCCGCGTGATTGCCGGCACCGCGGGCGCGGGTTTCCCGGTCTACGTCACGATCAACAACAAGGCCGAAGGCAGCGCCCCGATGTCGGTCATCGAACTGGGACGGGAGGTCGACCGAATGGTGTCGGGCGCAACAGCAGATACTTGACGCAGGCAATCTTTCCGGCGCCGCGAGGAGATGTTCCACGAATAGAAAGTGCGTCACGATCGGTGACCAACCCATTGATTTGCAATCGCTTTTCCGTTAACTCCGTCACAAGCCTGGACTTGCCCGGCACAACGGATCAACGTACCTTCGAGGTCCCAGACAGCTGAATCTTTGAGGAGGGCAATCAAGATCATGCGTTGGCTCAAACCAAATCTCAGAAGCAGCATTTATGGGTTGCTCGGCAACCCGGCTCCCCTGTCCGATTCGATCCTGGAAGGCAGCACGGAAGACATCCGGGCTTCCATGCTCCACGTGATCGGCGAGAACGGGCAGAAGAAGTTCCCGCAGGTGACCCGGCGCATCCGCTATGCCAACGACGTCCAGGCGCTCTGGTACCTGCGCGGTGACCTGATGGCCACGCTGGCGGCCTTGCACAGTGAGACCGAGGCCCGCCGGCAGATCGCGGCCATCAGCGACCAGTTTCAGGGCCTGCTTCCCGGCGGCCTCAGTTCGCGCCCCAGCCCGCTCGTCGGCTGACAGTTTTACCCCGGCTGGACCGCGGACCGGTCTGCTTCAGTGGCGGTGGCCCCACAAGACGAAAGCGTCCCGCCCTTCCACCGCGAGGTGCACCTTCGCACCCACCGGCAGCGCCACCTTGGTGCCCACGTGTCCGAAGGGCAGCCCGGTCAGGACCGGGCATTTCAGCTGGGACCGCAATCTGTCCACCACCGTCTTCAGCTTGAAGCCCTTGTCGTGCGCATACGGCTTGTAGTTCGTGAAATGGCCCAGCAGAACCGCTTTCTGGCGCCCCAGCACGCCGGCGTTCAGCAACTGGGTCAGCATCCGCTCGATCCGGTAAGGATGCTCGTGAACGTCCTCCAGGAACAGGATACCTCCGGTCACCTGCGGCAGCCAGGGCGTGCCGACCATGGATGCCAGGACCGACAGGTTGCCGCCCCACAGCGTGGCTTGCTTGACCTGCAGCAAGGGATCGCGCCGTTCGGACGCTGGTAACTGCCAGCCGGTGCCCTCTCCCTGCCCGCTCAGCAAGTCCTCGAAGCAGGCCTGCATAATCTCGTCCGGCTCGCCCTCGACGCCGAAATCCTCCCCCAGCGCCGGTCCCGACCAGGTCACCGCGTCGGTCTTTGCCAGCACGGCGTTCTGGAACGCAGTGAAGTCGCTGAGGCCGACGAAACGGGTTCCGCGCTCGATTGCCTTGGCCACCGCCGGGTAGCGGATGCCGGGCAGGATCCGGGTCAGGCCATAGCCGCCGCGGGTGATCATCGCCACGTCGGCACCGCTTGCGGCGGCCCGGTGGATTGCCGCCAGCCGGGTTTCGTCGTCGCCGGCGAAGCGCATGTGGCTGGCAAAGACGGCCTCGTCGAGCTCGACCTCGTGGCCCAGGGCTTTCAAACGTTTGACGCCGCGCCGGATCACGGCCTTGTCGCGCACGGCGCTGGATGGCGAAAAGATGTAGATATGTTTTTTCACCGGCGGAAGTATCCCACTGCCTGCCGAGCGAGCGCCTCACCGTGTTCCGGGACGAAGTGACCGGCCTGTTGCAGCACCAAGGGCGGGGGGCAATCCCGGATCGACTGCCGCAGCGACTGCATCACTGGAACTCCGAGCACCGGGTCGAGCGCGCCGACTGCCATCATGCTTTGGCCAGTCCATTGCTGCGACCAGAACTCGCGCGCCTGGCGCGAGATCGCCGCGCCGTCGGCATGGACCGAGTCCGGCACCATGGGCGGAAAGGCGCGAACTGCCGCGCGATGGCCCCGGTCCGGGAAGGGCGCGCCGTATGCCGCACATTCCTGCGCGTTCAGCTGCGGGTTTCCGCGCGCGAACAACCGGGCGATGTCGAAGTCCGGGTTCTTCTCGTTCATCTCGCGCCAGGCCAGGAAGCCGGCGCTGAGCGGCTGGTCGCCGGTCGCGAGGATCGTGTTCATCACCAACAGACCGCGAAAGCGTTGCGGCTGGTCCATCGGCAAGGTCAGCCCGAGCAGGCCGCCCCAGTCCTGCACCACCAGCACGATGTCCTTCAGGTCCAGCCGCTCGATCCATTCCAGCAGCACCTGCCGGTGCCAGCTGAAAGCATGGACGCTCTCCTTTTTGGGCTTGTCGCTTTTGCCGAAGCCGATCAGGTCGGGCGCCAGCACCCGGTCGCCAGCTTCGAGGAAGGCCGGGATCATCTTGCGGTACAGGTAGCTCCAGGCCGGGTTGCCGTGCAGGCAGACCCAGGTGCGGGGGGCATCGCGAGGCCCTTCGTCGAGGTAGTGCATGCGCCAGCCGTCGAGCGACGGCAGGTCTTGCAGGTAGTGCGGCGCCCACGGATAGCCGGGCAGCGCTTCGAAACGGGCGTCCGGGGTGCTCACGGCGTCATCGCGCAGCGGCTGCTGCAACGCCCGCGACTCTTGCCGACGGGTCTGGAAAAATTGTTCCATCAGTGCGGCGCATTCTTGCGCGAGCACGCCGCCCTCGATCCGGGTCTGGTGATTGAGCCGAGGTTCGCAAAACAGGTCGATCACCGAGCCGGCCGCGCCGGTCTTGGGCTCGGCCGCGCCATACACCACCCGCCCCAGGCGTGAATGCAGCATCGCGCCACTGCACATGGCGCAGGGCTCCAGCGTGACGAACAGCTCGCAGCCGTCGAGGCGGTAGTTGCCCAGGGCTTGCGCAGCCGAACGGAGCGCGGCGATTTCAGCGTGATGGGTCGGATCGTGTGAAGCCACCGGCGCATTGCGGCCGCGCCCGATGATTTCGCCGCCGCGCACCACCACGGCTCCAACCGGCACCTCGCCCGCGGCTGCCGCCTCCCGCGCCAGCAGCAGCGCCTGCTGCATGAAATCGGCGTCGGACGGCATGGGAATTTCAACCGGGGACAGCAGCGGCGTGAACCTGACCCAGGGCGGTCACTTCGGATCGTCCGGCATCGGCCGCGGCTGCTGCATCTGCCCCTGCACGGCCTGCTGGAACTGCTGCACCGTCTGCTGCGGCGTCGCCGGCTTTGCATCGGTCGTGGCGGTCGCGCCCGGAAGGGCGGGCGCAAGGGGCGGCGCCGCCACCGACGACAGTTGCTTCCTGGCCAGGAACCCGATCACGGCCACCACCAGCACCAAACTCAAGACCCCGAACAGTGCGCGCATTTCAGCCTCCCTTTGTCAGCCCAAGCCCAAGACGGTCCATCCACTTGGCCAGCTCGCGTTCGTCCGCATTGCCGGCCGCATACATTGTCCTCAGCGCCGCATGCGATTCCGGCCGGTGCTGGTTGAGCTTCAGCTTGCATTGAAGCTCCAGCACCTCGAGTTCGAAACCGACGATCCCCGCCAGCAGCTGCTGCGCCAGGCCCGGCTCCATGCCCCGCCACTGCTGCGCGTAAGCCGGCTCATGATCGCCGATCAACTGCTTCAACAGGGCGTCCTTGGCGTCGGCGGATTCGATCAGCATTGCCCGCACGGTGCAATGCACCGCCAGGTAATTCCAGCTCGGGACCCGCGCGAGGTCGGCATAGATGCTGGGTGACAGGTAGGCCTGTGGACCGAGGAAGGTGACGACCGCTTTCGGCCGTTGCCGCAGGTAACGCCAGTGCGGATTGGCTTTTGCGCAGTGGCCCAACAACGTGAAATGGGGACCGTCCTGCTTCAGGTGCAGCGGCAGGTGGGAGACAAAGGGCAGACCCTCGTCATCGGGGGAAATCAGGCTGGCCAGGGGATGCGCCCGGATCAAGTCCGCAGCGATGGCGCTGTCTTTCGACTTGAAGTGCGGTGGCTGGTACATGCCGCTGATTGTGCCCGGGACGACCGGCCCGGCCTCACTCCCACTCGATCGTGGCCGGCGGCTTGCTGCTGACGTCGTAGGTGACGCGATTGATGCCGCGGACCTCGTTGATGATGCGGCTGGAGACCTTCTTCAGCAGCGCGTAGGGAAGCTCCGCCCAGTCCGCGGTCATGAAATCGCTGGTCTGGACCGCCCGCAATGCCAAGACATAGTCGTAGGTGCGGCCGTCTCCCATCACGCCGACACTCTTGACCGGCAGGAAGACCGCGAAGGCCTGGCTGGTCAACTCGTACCAGGTCTTGCCAGTTGCTTCGTCCCGAAAATTCCTCAGCTCCTCGATGAAGATCGCGTCGGCCCGCCGCAGCAGATCCGCATATTCCTTTTTCACTTCGCCGAGGATGCGAACGCCCAGGCCGGGACCCGGGAAGGGATGGCGGTAGACCATTTCGACGGGCAGTCCCAGGGCCACGCCCAGCTCCCGCACCTCGTCCTTGAACAGGTCGCGCAGCGGCTCCAGCAATTTCAGTCCCAGCTGCTCGGGCAGGCCACCGACGTTGTGGTGACTCTTGATCGTCACGGCCTTTTTGCTCTTGGCGCCGCCCGACTCGATCACGTCCGGGTAGAGCGTGCCCTGGGCCAGCCACGTCGCGCCTTTGACGGCGCGACTTCCTTTCTCGCCTTTTGCCACCGCGTCGGTCACCAGCTTGGCCGCCTCCTGCTTGAACACCGTCACGAACTCGCCGCCGATGATCTTGCGCTTGGCTTCGGGGTCGGTGACGCCGGCCAGCTTGCCCAGGAACAGCTCGCTGGCATCGACGCGGATCACCCGGGCGTGCAGCTTGCCAACGAACATCTGCATCACCAGGTCGCCCTCGTTCTGGCGCAGCAGTCCGTGATCGACGAAAACGCAGGTCAACTGGTCGCCGATCGCGCGATGGATCAAGGCGGCCGCGACCGATGAGTCCACCCCTCCGGACAGGCCGAGGATCACTTCCTCATCGCCGACCTGGCGCCGGATCGCCTCGACCGCTTCGGCCACGTGATCGCGCATGACCCAGTCCGGGCGCGCAGCGCAGACCTTCAGCACGAAGCGTTCGAGAATCGCGCGGCCCTGCCGGGTGTGCGTGACCTCCGGATGGAACTGCAGCGCATAAAAGCGGCGCGTCTCGTCGGCCATGCCGGCGATCGGGCAGCTGGCGGTCGACGCCATCAACTTGAACCCAGGCGGCAGCTCGGTGACCTTGTCGCCGTGGCTCATCCACACGTCCAGCAGGCCGTGACCCTCTGGGCTGGTGACGTCGGAAATTCCGTCCAGTAACTGGGTGTGGCCGTGGGCCCGCACCGAAGCGGAGCCGAATTCGCGCTTGTGATGGCCTTCGACCTTCCCGCCGAGCTGGTGCGCCATGGTTTGCATTCCGTAGCAGATGCCCAGCACCGGAACCCCGAGCTCGAACACCAGCGGCGGCGCCTTGTCGGTGGTTTCTTCGTAGACGCTGGCGTGGCTGCCGGAAAGGATCACGCCACGCAGCAGCCCGTCGGCGGCGTACTCGCGCAGCCACTCATCGCTCACATCGCAGGGATGGACCTCGCAAAAGACGTGGGCCTCGCGAACCCGGCGCGCAATCAGCTGCGTGACCTGGGAGCCGAAATCGAGAATCAGGATTTTCTGGTGTTGCATCAGTCAGCGCAAGTCAGCGCCGCAAAAAATGAAAAGACAAGTGTGGGGGCCACTCGCGCGCCGCCGGGCCGCCCCAAGGCGAACGACGCCCCCTCGGGGGGCAGCGCAGGACACGAAGTGACAAGCGTGGGGGCCATCTTCAATCGGCCCGGTAGTTCGGCGCTTCCTTGGTGATCTGGACATCGTGGACATGGCTTTCGCGCATGCCCGCGGCGGTGATCTGGACAAACTCCGCCTTGTCGCGCATTTCCTCGATGGTGGCGCAGCCGCAGTAGCCCATGCTGGCGCGGACGCCGCCGGCCATCTGGTAGACGATCGACACCAGCGAGCCCTTGTAGGGAACGCGGCCCTCGATTCCTTCGGGTACCAGCTTGTCGGCGTTCGGGTTGCCGGTGGTCGCTTCCTGGAAATAGCGGTCGGCGCTGCCCTGTTGCATGGCGCCGATCGAGCCCATGCCACGGTAGCTCTTGTAGCTGCGCCCCTGGAACAGCACGATCTCGCCGGGCGCCTCTTCGGTGCCGGCGAACATGCCGCCCATCATCACCGTGCTCGCACCGGCCGCGATGGCCTTGGAAATATCGCCTGAGTAACGGATCCCGCCATCTGCGATCAGCGGCACGCCGCTGCCCTTGAGCGCGGTCGCGACGTTGTCGATCGCAGTGATCTGCGGCACGCCCACGCCGGCCACGATCCGGGTGGTGCAGATCGAACCGGGTCCGATTCCCACTTTCACCGCATCGGCGCCGGCTTCCACCAGAGCCAGGGCCGCGGCGCCGGTGGCGATGTTGCCGCCGATCACCTCGACCTGCGGATAGTTGTGTTTGACCCAGCGGACACGCTCGATCACGCCCTTGCTGTGGCCATGTGCGGTATCGACCACGATGGCGTCCACGCCAGCCTTGACCAGCGCTTCGACCCGCTCTTCCGTGCCTTCGCCGACTCCCACGGCGGCACCCACCCGCAGCCGCCCCGCAGCGTCGCGCGCAGCGTTCGGAAAGCTGGTCTGCTTGTTGATGTCCTTGACGGTGATCAGACCCTTGAGCTCGAACGAATCGTTGACCACCAGCAGCCGCTCGAGCTTGTACTTGTTGAGCAGCGCCTTGGCCTCGGCCGGTGTGGTGCCGTCCCGGACCGTGATCAGCTTGTCCCTCGGCGTCATGATCTGGCTGACCGGGACGTCGTAGCGGGTTTCGAAGCGCAGGTCGCGTCCGGTGACGATGCCCACCACTTTCCCGCCATCGACCACCGGAAAGCCGGAGATTCCAAGCTGCACCTGCATGTCCAGCGCCTGGCGGACCGTGTGGGTCGGGGTGATGATGACCGGATCGCGCAACACCCCGGATTCATAGCGCTTGACCCGCGCAACCTCGCTGGCCTGTTGCCTGGCGGTGAGGTTCTTGTGGACGATGCCCATACCGCCCTCCTGCGCGATGGCGATCGCCAGGCGCGCCTCCGTCACCGTGTCCATGGCGGCGGAAACCAGCGGCAGATTCAGGGTGATGTTGCGCGACAGTCGGGTCGCGAGGGACGTGTCCTTGGGCAGGACCTGGGAATACGCCGGCACCAGCAGCACGTCGTCGAACGTGAGCGCGTTTCCTAGAAGGCGCATGTCTTGGGCTCCAAAAAAACGATTGTACCCGTGGCCTCGGTACTTACCCTTGGCGCGCAGGCCCACGGCGGGGTGAAGGATTCCTCAAACTGGCAGCTCGTCACCACGCCCCCATTGGAAGCTGAAGAGCGGCAAGCTAAACTGCGGCGATGAGACTTCTTCGCGTGATTTCGCTCGCTGCAGCGCTGCTGCCGGCGCTGGCCTGCGCCCAGTGGCAATGGATCGACAAGGACGGCCGCAAGGTGTTCAGCGACCGTTCCCCACCGCCCGACATTCCGG
This sequence comes from Ramlibacter sp., assembly GCA_026785815.1. Taxonomy (GTDB): domain Bacteria; phylum Pseudomonadota; class Gammaproteobacteria; order Burkholderiales; family Burkholderiaceae_C; genus Ramlibacter. Next base: position 9,979 of record JAJAZH010000370.1, read on the forward strand.
CCAAGAGCATCCTGAAGCAACCGGGTGGCAAGAGTGCCCCACCGCCGCCGGCGGAGGCCCAGGAGCCAGGCGCGGCGCCGAGCGGGCCGGCAGTCGTCGCCAAGGCGGCCGCCAGCGGCCCGAGAATCGGCGGCACCGACAAAACGCTTGGAGACAAGAAGAAGCAGGTCGAGCAGGAAGAACTGGGCAAGAAAAAGGCCGAGGAAGACAAGGTCAGCCACGCCAGGGCCGACAACTGCGATCGCTCCAAGCGATCCCTGTCGGCGCTGAACAGCGGTACGCGTATTCGCATGCCCAATGCCAAGGGCGAGCTCGAGGTGATTTCCGACGCTCAGCGTGCCGCCGAGACCAAGCGACTGCAAGGCCTCACCGCCGACTGCAAGACCTAAGGCGCCGCCGAGTCTGATTCGGGCCTGCCGGTCGATCAGGACCCGGGTTTGGCGCCTGGGCGTTTGTTGGCGAACAGTCCGGTCGTCCTTGCACCTTGTGCGCGAAAGCGCTCCCGCCGCGCCACCTTCGGATCGACCCGAAGCGGCCGGTAGACCTCCACCCGATCGCCGTCGCACAGCAACTGGCCGGGCTCCGCCTTGCGGCCCCAGACACCCAGGGCGACGGCGTTGATGTCGAGCGCGGGAATGACCTGGCTCGCTGCGCTGGCCTGGATGGCTTGCAGCACCGGCGCCCCGCGCGGGAGCTTGCCCGCCCATTCGCTCATCTGGCGCGGGCCGGGTGAATAGACGACGGTCACACTCAGTGCGGGCACGTCGCGCTGGTCCGGCGGGTGCCCGGGACGGCTGGTGTCAGCCATACAC
>JAJAZH010000371.1 GCA_026785815.1 Ramlibacter sp.
GCCGAATTCCTTCATCAAGGCCCTTTCCTTGGCCTTGCTGATCTTCATGCGCAGCGGCTTGACCTTCTCGGTCGTTTCGGCCACCGGCTCGCCGACCAGGTCGGCCTCGATCTCGGCCATGTCCGGGTCTTCACCCGGCTTGGAGTCGACCTTGGGCTTGCGACCGCGCTTGGCGCCGGTCGCAGCGGCGCCGGTGTCGGCAGCCGCAGCCTTGGGCGGGCGACCGGGCTTTTTCTTCGCGACCTCTTCGGCGGGCGCGGCGGCCTTGGCGGGCTTCTTCAGCGGTTCCGCCTTGGCGGTGGCTTTGTCGGACTTGGCGACGGGGGACTTGGCGACGGGGGACTTGGCGACAGGGGACTTCGATGCTGGCACGGACTTCACTTTCGTTGCGGGCTTGGCGGAGGCCTTGGCCTGGGGCTTGGCGGAGGGCTTGGCTGCCTTCGGCTTGACCTTGGCCGGGGCCGGCTTGGCCATCGGTTTGATCACTTTCTTGGCAACGGGTTTCGTAGCGGGCTTGACAGGCTTTCCCGACTTTTGAGCAGCAGGCATGAGGACCTCAGGAGTTCAAAAAACTGAAAACAAACAGCGCCACAACAACCGGCGCGGGTGAAAGAACCAGCCAGCATCCCGAAGCAACGAGAATCCGGCAGGTCCATCAAGGGCAAGATGTCTGGGCGAACATTTGGTGTGCAGTCCTTGCGGTGATTGGCGTGTCGGGCGCTGATGTCCACGGTCGCCGGTCCGGAGGTGCTGCTGTCGCTCTTGCCGTCACTAACCCTACATTATACCGCCGGCGTCGGATTTCAAGACCGGGATTTCGCCTTTTGCGCTTCGACCAGCTGCCTCAGCCGCTCGTAGGCCGCGGGATCGGACTTGGCGCGGGCGACCAGGTCGGTCATTTCTTCGTCGGTCCGCCGCTTGAGCTCGAGGGTGAGGATCTGCCGCAACTCCTGCAGGTCGTTCTCGATGTTGGGCAGCACCTTGCCGACCTGCGCGACCGCGAAAGACTCGAATTCATGGCCCTGCCGGGCGGCCTGCAGGGCTTCCCAGGACTGCGGTCCATGGTCGTGGACCTGGCTGTCCAGCCAGGAGAACAGGGGGCCATGGGGTGCGGAGAGTTCACACAGCAGCTGGTGGTCATCGTGGCTCAGGGTCTGCCAGGCGCCCGGATCCGACAGCACGATCTGCAGCGCGCGGTCGCCGCGTCCTGGTGGCAGCGTGCGGGCCGGCCTCGTTGGTCGGGTCGCGCCCTGGCTGTTCCTGGGACGGAAACCTGAGGCGGGCGGCCGGTTGCCCCAGAGGTTCGACAGCTCGGCCACGTCGAGTTGCACCAGCGCCGCGATCTCGGCCAGCAGTTGCCGCTTCAGTGCGCCATCGGGCAGCAGATTCCAGAGCGGCCTGGCGTTGGCCGACATGTGGGCCCGCCCTTCGGCCGTTGCGAGGTCGCAGCCTTCGCGGGCGGCTTCGATCAGGAAGCGCGACAGCGGCGTCGCTTCGCTGACATAGCGCGAAAAGGCATCGCGCCCGAATTCGCGGATGAAGCTGTCCGGATCGTGCTCGGACGGCAGGAACAGGAACTTGACCGAGCGCACGTCGGTCGCGAAGGGCAGGGCGCCGTCCAGCGCCTTGCGCGCGGCCCGCCGACCGGCGTTGTCGCCGTCGAAGCTGAACACCACCGAGTCCGTGAAGCGGAACAGCTTGTGTACATGGTCGGGCGTGCAGGCCGTTCCCAGCGTGGCGACAGCGTTTGGAAAACCGAGCTGCGCCAGCGCCACCACGTCCATGTAGCCCTCGGTCACCAGCACGAACCCGTGCTCACGCAACGCCTGTCGCGCTTCATAGAGGCCGTAAAGTTCGCGTCCCTTGCTGAAGACCGGCGTTTCCGGCGAGTTCAGGTATTTCGGTTTCTCGTCCCCCAGCACCCGCCCGCCGAAGCCGATGCATTCACCCTTGACATTGCGGATCGGGAACATGACCCGGTCCCGGAAGCGGTCGTAACGCCGGGCCTGCCCCGGGCCCGATCCGGGGTCATCGCCCTCGGCCACGATCACCAGCCCGCTCTCGGCCAGCAGCGGGTCGTCGTAGTCGGGGAACACGCTCGCCAGGCTGCGCCAGCCTTCAGGCGCATAGCCGAGGCCGAACTCCTTCGCGATCTCGCCCGACACGCCGCGACCCTTGAAGTAGCCGACCGCCTTGGACGAATTCTTCAAATGCTTGCGGTATGCCTCACCGGCTTTTTCCAGCACGTCGGTCAGCGTGGCCTGGCGGGCCCGCTGCTGCGCGGCGCGTTCGCGGTCCTGCGGCGTCGCGTCGTCTTCCGGGATCTGCATGCCGAACTGCTGCGCCAGGTCCTGCACCGCTTCGATGAAGGTCATGCCGTTGTTCTCGATCAGGAAGCTGATGGCGTTGCCGTTCTTGCCGCAGCCGAAGCAGTGATAGAACTGCTTGCTCGGGCTGACCGAGAACGACGGCGACTTCTCGTCGTGGAAGGGGCACAGGCCCATGTAGTTGGCGCCGCCCTTCTTCAGCTGTACCGAGCGTCCGACAATCTCCACAATGTCGGCGCGGCTCACCAGCTCCTGGATGAAGTTCTGCGGGATGGCCATGTCTGTGTATTCTTACCGGGAATCCAGGAGACCCAGCATGACCAGCATCTTCGAGCAGGACCTGCCGCGCAACGCAGCCAACCACGCGCCGCTCACGCCGCTGTCGTTCCTCGAGCGCACGGCCGAGATCTATCCGGATCGCACGGCGGTGATCCATGGCGACTTGCGCCGCACCTGGGGCCAGGTCGACAGCCGCAGCCGGCAACTGGCGAGCGCGTTGCAGCGCCATGGCATCGGCAAGGGCGACACGGTGGCCGTGATGCTGCCCAACACGCCGCCGATGGTCGAGGCCCACTTCGGCATTCCGATGGCCGGCGCGGTGCTCAATGCCCTGAACACGCGGCTCGATCCGGAAACCCTGGCCTTCATGCTCGATCACGGCGAAGCGAAGGCCGTCATCGTCGATCCCGAGTTCGCGGGCGTGATGAAGAAGGCGCTGGCGCTGCGCCAGCAACAGCACCCGTTGCTGGTGGTCGACGTCGAGGACGTTCTCTACACCGGTGTCGTCGAGCCGATCGGCAGCATCACTTACGACGCGCTGGTCGCTTCCGGCGACGCCGGTTTCGCCTGGCAGCTCCCGACCGACGAGTGGGATGCGATCGCCCTCAACTACACCAGCGGCACCACCGGCAATCCGAAGGGGGTGGTCTACCACCACCGCGGGGCGGCAGTCAATGCAATCTCCAACATCCTGGAATGGGACATGCCGAAGTTCGCCACCTACCTGTGGACGCTGCCGATGTTCCATTGCAACGGCTGGTGTTTTCCGTGGACCGTGGCGGCGCGCGCCGGTATCAACGTCTGCCTGCGCAAGGTCGAAGCCGGGGCGATGATCGACGCGATCAAGGCGCACGGCGTGACCCATTACTGTGGCGCGCCGATCGTGCACAGCCTGCTGGTCAACGCGCCGCAGGCCATGACGGCCGGCCTGCCCAGCGGCGTGAAAGCGATGGTGGCGGGCGCGGCGCCGCCGGCTTCGATGATCGAAGGCATGGAGCGGATGGGCTTCGAGCTGACCCATGTGTACGGGCTGACCGAGGTTTACGGGCCGGCCACGGTCTGCCCCAAGCACGACGCCTGGGACGCGCTCGACATCGGCGAGCGGGCCCGGCTGAACGCGCGCCAGGGCGTTCGTTACCACCTGCAGCGCGATGCGCGGGTGCTCGACGCCGACACCATGCAGCCGGTGCCGCAGGACGGCGAGACCATGGGCGAGATCATGTTCCGCGGCAACATCGTGATGAAGGGTTACCTGAAGAATCCCGACGCGACGCGCGAGGCCTTCGCCGGCGGCTGGTTCCACACCGGCGACCTCGCGGTCCAGTCCCCGGACGGCTACATCAAGATCAAGGACCGCAGCAAGGACATCATCATCTCGGGCGGCGAAAACATCTCGTCGATCGAGGTCGAGGACATCCTGTACCGGCACCCCGATGTGCTGGCCGCCGCCGTGGTCGCCAAGCCGGACCAGCGCTGGGGCGAGACGCCATGCGCTTTCGTGGAGCTGAAGGCGGGCGCGCAGACCACCGCCGCCGACATCGTCGCCCATTGCAAGAAGCACCTGGCCGGCTTCAAGGTGCCGCGCGCGGTGGTGTTCGGCGAGTTGCCCAAAACCTCGACCGGCAAGATCCAGAAGTTCGAGCTGCGCAAACAGGCCGGCTCGGCCGCCGCCATCGACGTTTGAGTCCCAGTGTGTCATCCCGGCCTTGAGCCTTGAGCCGGGATCCATGACCTGGATCCA
>JAJAZH010000372.1 GCA_026785815.1 Ramlibacter sp.
GAGCAGGACGATGTGGGCGTCGTTGACGTCGAAATCAAGCTGGGTCTGCTGGCCTGCGCCGGAGAGTCCGCGCTTGGCGAAATCGTCACGGTGCATCGCCGAAGAAATCACCCCGGGCGCCCCGCCCAGGCCGAGATCGGCGTGCAGCCGCTCAGCCAGCCAGGCGCCGCCGGAAGCGATTCCAACCAGCCGCGCGGCATCTCCCCGCAACTGGCGCACGCCGCGCTGCAGGTCGCGGTACAGCGCCTCGGCGTCGAGCAACAGCGCGCCTGCCGACGCTCCGGCCGGGCCTTGGCTACTCACGGCAAACTCCTCAGGAACTGTTCCAGGATGACGCAGGCGGCACCGGCGTCGGGGTCGGCAGCGCCATCCGCCAGGGCCTCGGTGGTGCTGTAACGCTCATCCACTTCATACACCGGCAGCCGGGTCCGTCCGCGCAACTGCCGCGCGAATTTCCGGGCGCGCGCCGTATTGTCGTGGCTGGCACCGTCCGGATGGAAGGGCACGCCGACGACCAGCGCATCGGGCTGCCACTCGCGCACCCGGGCTTCGACCTGCGCCAGCCTGGCGTCGCCATCGGCTCGAATGGTGGCTTGCGGTGTCGCCGTGCGCAGCAGCCGGTTGCCCACCGCCACCCCGGTGCGCCTGGCGCCGAAGTCAAAAGCCAGAAAGGATCGGAGGTGGTCGGGGACTTCGAGCATGGCCGCCAGGGCCATCAAGCGTGCCCTGCAAACGGCGACAGCATCCAGGCTTCCAGGCCCAGCAGCGACAAGGCCTTGGCGTAGCGTTGCTCCACCGGCGTATCGAAGATCACCGCGGTGTCGGCGCTGACCGTGAGCCAGCTGTTCTCGGCCAGTTCCGACTCGAGCTGCCCCTCGCCCCAGGCCGAATAGCCCAACGACACCAGCACCTTGCGCGGACCGGCCCCGGTGGACATCGCTTCGAGCACGTCCTTGGACGTGGTCATTTCCAGTCCGCCCGGAATGGTCATGGTCGATGCGTACACCGGCTCGCTGGGAGCGGCGGATCCGGCGAAGACCGCTTCATGCAGGACGAAGCCACGCTCGGTCTGAACCGGACCGCCGTGGAAGACCGGGATGGCGACCAGGTCCTCGCGCCGCAACGGCAGTTCGACCTTGTCAAACAGGCCCTGGAGGTTGATGTCGCTGGGTTTGTTGATCACCAGGCCGAGGGCGCCGCGGGCGCTGTGCTCGCACAGGTAGATGACGCTTTTTGCAAAGGCCTCGTCTTCGAGGCCCGGCATGGCAATGAGGAAGTGATGAGTCAGATTGATGGTGGTCTCATCGGCAGGCATGATTGGATTTTACTTGACCACCATGGAAAAGACCTATCCCGCAGGGCTGATGTGGTTTCGACGCGACCTTCGCGCAACGGACAACGCTGCGCTCTACCACGCACTGAAATCGTGCCGACTGCTGCACTGCGTCTTTGTGTTCGACAGCGCCATTCTGGACAGCCTGCCGCGCCAGGATCGCCGGGTCGAGTTCATCCAGCAGTCGCTGGTGGAACTCGATCGGGGGCTGCGAGAAGTCGCTGGCAACGACGCCGCGGGCCTGATCACCGCGCATGCGCCGGCGCGCGAAGAGCTGCCGCGGCTGGCCCGCGAACTGCAGGTGCAAGCGGTGTTCGCGAACCACGACTACGAAACTGGCAACATGGCCCGCGACGCCGCGGTGCGCGGCGCCCTGGCCGATTCGGGCATCGCCTTTCACACCTTCAAGGACCATGTGATCTTCGAGCGCAGCGAGTTGCTGACGCAGACGGGAAAGCCCTACGCCGTCTTCACGCCTTACAAGAACGCGTGGCTGGCCAAGGCGGACGCGTTCTACTTCAAGCCCTATCCGGTCGAAAGGTATGCGGATGCGCTGGCGCCGCGCCCGCCGGCCATGCGCAGCGCCGTTCCAACCCTGGCCGCGCTTGGCTTCGAGAGCACCAACCTGTCGGAACTGAGGTTGCCGACCGGCGCTGGCGGCGCACGCGAGCTGATCATCGAGTTCATGGAACGGATCGACCGTTACGGCGAGGCCCGCAATTTCCCGGCAGTGAAGGGGCCAAGCTACCTGGGCGTTCACCTGCGTTTCGGCACCGCGTCGATCCGTGAGCTGGCTGGCACCGCCCACCGGCTCTCGGAACAAGGCGACCCAGGAGCCGCTGTCTGGCTGAGCGAGCTGGTGTGGCGCGATTTCTATTTCCAGGTGCTGGCCAACTTCCCCCATGTCAGCGACGGGCAGGGCGTCAGCCACAGCTTCAAGCGCGACTACGATGCCATCCGCTGGGAGCACGGAAAGAATGCGGACGCGCTGTTCGGCGCTTGGTGCGAAGGCCGCACCGGTTATCCGCTGGTGGATGCCGCGATGGCCCAGATCAACCAGAGCGGCTACATGCACAACCGGCTGCGCATGATCGTTGCCAGCTTCCTGACCAAGGATCTGGGGATCGACTGGCGCCGCGGCGAGCGCTACTTTGCCGAGCACCTGAACGACTTCGAGCTGGCGTCGAACAATGGCGGCTGGCAGTGGGCCAGCTCCAGCGGCTGCGACGCCCAGCCCTGGTTCCGCATCTTCAATCCGGTCAGCCAGAGCCGCAAGTTCGACCCGGAAGGCCGCTTCATCCTGAAGTATCTGCCGCAGCTGGAGGGCCTGCCCGCCGATGCCCTGCATGCGCCGTGGACAGCCAGCCCGGTCGAGCTGGCTGCAGCGGGCATTGCGCTGGGCGAGAACTATCCAGCGCCGATCGTGGTGCATGAAGATGCCCGCCAGCGAACCTTGCAGCGTTATGCGGTGGTCAAGAAGAAAACCGCCGCTTGAGGCGGCGTTCGAATTCAGGAGCAGGCGCCGCGCAGGTGACGTTCCAGGTTACGCAGGAATGACGGCGCTGCAGTAATGCTTGACCAGGCTGAGCAACTCATCTTCGGCGTAAGGCTTGCCGAGATAGTGATCGACGCCCAGTTGCCGCGCGTGCTCGCGATGCTTCTCCGCGATCCGTGAGGTGATCATGATGATCGGAAGTTTGGCCAGCCGCGCATCGCCGCGGATGTTGCGCGCCAAGTCGAAGCCGTCCATGCGGGGCATTTCGATGTCCGACAAGACGACTGTCGGCAGTTCCTCCGCCAGTTTCGCGAGTGCCTGCAGGCCGTCGGCGGCCAAGGCGACCCGGTAGCCTTCGCGCTGTAGCAGGCGCTGCGTCACGCGGCGCACCGTGATCGAGTCGTCGACCACCAGCACCAGCGGAATCTCCGGCACCGATGGCATCACCGCCGGCAAGCTCAGGCCGCCCTGCTCCAGCACTTCCGGCTGGGCGGTGTCCGCGCTGAGTTGGCGCGCGAGGTCGCCGTACACCGTCGTCAGCGCCACCGGGTTGTAGATCAGCACCACAGCGCCCGAAGCCAGCACGGTCATGCCCGCCAGGCCCGGCAGGCGGGCCAGTTGCGGACCGAGGTTCTTGACCACCACTTCCTGGTTGCCCAGCACTTCGTCGACGTGCAGGGCAATGCGCTGTGCCGCACTGCGGAAAATCACCACAGGCAGCGTCTTGCCCTGCGGCTCGGTGCTGCGTTGCGAAGCCTGGAGCAAGGCTCCAGACCAGAAGAAGGGCAGCGTTTCGCCGTTGAATTCGTAAGTGCCGCTGTTATAGGCCTGCTGCACTTCCTTGGCCGGCGCCCGCTTCACCAGTTCCACCAGGGTGGCAGGCACGCCGACCGACAGCTTGCCGCTGCGGATCATCACGACCTGGGTGACCGCCGTCGTCAGCGGCAGCACCAGTTTGAAGCTGGTGCCCTGGCCAGCCCGGGTGTGGGTCTCGATGCGGCCGCCGAGCGCGTTCACCTCGGCCCGGACCACGTCCATTCCGATACCGCGGCCGGCCAGTTCGGTCACCTGCGCAGCGGTCGAAAAACCGGGCATGAAGATCAGGCCGGCGGCCTCCTGGTCGCTCAGTTCCTGGTCGGGTTTGATCAGCCCCTGCTGCAGCGCCTTGTCGCGGATCCGGGCGATGTCCAGACCAGCGCCGTCGTCGTCGAACTGCACTGAAACGTCGTTGCCTTCATGACTGAGGCCGATCACGATGGTGCCAATCGCTTCCTTGCCCGCCTTGACGCGAGCGTCCGGCGCCTCGATGCCGTGGGCGACGCAGTTGCGCAGCAAGTGCTCGAAGGCAGGCGTCATCCGGTCCAGCACGCCGCGATCCATTTCGATCGAGCCGCCAGTGATGTCCAGCTTGACCTGCTTGCCGGCTTCCTTGGAGGACTGCCTCACCACGCGGTACAACCGGTCGGAAATTCCCTCGAACTCCACCATCCGGGTGCGCAGCAGATCGCGCTGCAGTTCGCGGGTCTGCCGGGCCTGGGCGATCAGGTCGTCCTCGGTCGCTTCCACCGTCCGTTGCAGGCTGCGCTGCACCGTGGCGACGTCGTTGACTGACTCCGCCATCATCCGGGTCAACTCCTGCACCCGGGTGAAGCGGTCGAACTCGAGCGGATCGAAACCGGCGGCCGTGTCTTTCGACTGGGCCAATCGCGATTGCATCTGCGACTCCGCCTGCAACTCGATGTCTCGCAGCTGGGACCGCAAGCGGTCCAGGTTGCCGGACAGGTCGGACAGCGAGGCTCGCAGCTGCTTGAGTTCGGCCTCCAGCCGGGACCGGGTGATCATCACCTCGCCGGCCTGGTTGACCAGGCGGTCGAGCAGTTGCGAGCGCACCCGGACCGACTGGTTCGAGGCTTGCCGCACCGGCGCCAACTGACTGACCGCTGGCAACGCGATCACATTGCGCGGTGCGGCCGCGCCCAGGCCTGGGGCCGTTGCAGACAAGTCGGCAACCGTCGCGGAATCGTCGGGCACGGCCGTCAGCGGCGCCTGACCGGTCGGGGCCCGTTCCTGCTCCGCCACCGGCGCGCCGGCTGCGCGCAACTCGTCGAGATTGGCCTGCAAGCCATCGAGCCGCTGCAACAGCGCTTCGAGGTCGGACGGCTTCACGCCCTCGTGGCCGAACGACTCGATTTCGGATTCCATCCGATGTGACATCTCGCCCAGGCGCAGTGCGCCGGCCAGACGGGAACTTCCCTTGAGCGTGTGCAACGCCCGCAGCACTTCGTCGTGGGCGCCCCGGTTGTCGGGACGCGCCACCCACTGGCGCAGCGCGCCACCGAGTTGAGGCAGCAGTTCCGAGGCTTCTTCCTCGAAGATCGCGAACAGGTCGGGATCGAGGGCATCGATGACATCGATCGCGTCATGCTCGTCTTCGAGGTTCCGCGGTCCGGCGGACACCGCTTCCACCAGCACCAGGGTGGCCGCCGGAGCGATCGGACCGGTCGCAATCACCCGATGTGGGATCTCGATCCCAGCGTCGGGAGCAGCAGCGGGCTCGCGATCCACGGGCGGCGCTGCCGCACCGGGCGGCGTCGCGTCGAGCCTGCCAAATCCGCTCAGCGAGATCTCGTCTTCCTCGGGCAACTCGGCGCGCAACGGGACTTCGATCTGCTCGAGTTGACGCAGGGCTGCGGTGACGCGCGCATCGGGCTCCTTCAGGAAACCGGCAGCGAACTGGTGCAACAGGCGACGGATTTCTTCGGCCGCGGCAACGAAGGCCTGTCCATGCTGGGGCGTGCCGTAAGCCAGCTGCTGGGTGTGACCCAAGGCGCTCTCGAGCGCGCGGGCCACCTCGGACAGGGCCTCGAAGCCGACCGTGGCCGAGCTGCCGGCCAGCGCGTGCGCCAGTCCGACACTGGAGTCGGGAACGGGCTGGTTCAGTTCCAGCGCCCATTCGGAGACTTCGGTCTCCAGCCGCCGCGACCACTCGTCGGCTTCATTGAGATAGACGTTGTAGAGCGGGATGCCGATCCGGAGGCTGCCGATGACCTTGACCTGTTCGTCGGAGAGCGTCGATTCGGATTCCAGGAACATCGGCGCCTCCGGCAGCGGAGCCAACTCCTGCATCAGGCCGGACAGGGCAAAGTCGTTTTGCGGCAGATCGACCGGGGGCGAAGCGAGACCGCGCTTTGCGGTCTCCGACACTTGCGCCAACCCGGAGAGATCGATTCCTTCGATCGTGACCGGTTGCACCGACTCGGCCGGCGCCTCGCTGGCGCCGACATCGAAGCCAAATTCCAGCGCCAGGTCGTCGGTCAGCTCCTGAGTGACCGGCTGGTCCGCCGACGTTGCCGGCGCAGGTTCCAGTTCGTCGAAGGCAAAGTCATGCAGCTCGGAAGGCGCCGGCCCGGTCCCTGCAACCGGCATCGGTTCCGCCGCAAGCGGCTCCTGCTCCGGCAGCGCGAACTCGAAATCTTCCAGCGGCGCGCTTGTGTCCTGCGCAATCTCCCTGAGCGGCAGCGCCGGGGACGCCGGCGGCGAATCATCCGCAGCTTCGACTGCATCGACAGGCGCAGCAACGTCGCTCGCCGGCGCTGTCGCTCGCCCGGGAAACACCAGCGCAACCAGCCGCTGGTCGGCCCGCATCGCGTCGGCGGCGATCCTGAACTGGCTGGCTTTCCACGCGCCGTCCCGGCCAGCCGCGATGTCCTCGACCCACAGCGCAAATCCGTTCATCGCATCGGTCACGAGCGCCCGCAGGTCTTCGCTGGCCGGCTTCTGGTCGGCCAGCCAGGCGTTGAGCACCTGCTCCATCGACCAGCCGGCTTCTCCGAACTCGGTCAGGCCGACCATCCGGGAACTGCCTTTGAGAGTGTGGAAGGCCCGGCGCAAGGTCGTGAGCTCACTCAGATCCGACGGATTCGCTGCCAGTGTTTCCAGGGCCGCCAGGGCGTTCTGCACGACCTCGCGCGCCTCCTCCAGAAAGATGTCCTGGAGGTCTTCTTCCTCGAAGTCCGCTTCGGCCGGCAGCGCGGTTGCGGCCGCTGGCTGGATCTTCGCCGCCAGGTCGTTCAACGCGGCGTTTGCGGCGTTGGAGTCCTGCGCCGACACGGCGGTCGAGGCTTCGCGTGCGGAATGTGCCATGCCGCTGTGGCCGGCCAACGCGGCATGCCCGGCCAGGGTGTCGAGCTTGGCCGTCAGGTCGGTTGCCGACGGCGCCGCATCGGCGTCATTGACGACCGCGGCGACCTCCTGCGACAACATGTCTTCGCCCAGAGAAACACCGGCATCGGCGTCGCCCAGGCCGTGGGCGGCACGGCCCATCAGCGGCTTCAGCTCGCCGGTGCTGTCGTCATAGACGAACAGCTTTTTCGCCAGCGCGGGCTGGTAATTGAGCATGTCGATCAGGAAGCCGAGAGCGCCCAGGTTGTTGCCCAGCTTGTCGAACGTGCCGGCGGCGCGGGCCTTCTCTTCATCGACTTCGTCGACCAGCATTTCCTCGACCGCTTCGCGCATCCGCAGCACCGCCTGCGAGGCCTGGTCGAGGCCCAGGACTGACAGCACGCCGCGCATCTGCGAGAGGTGATTGGGCGCGTCGCGCAGCGGGCCTTTGTCCTGCGGATTGCGAAAGAAATTGTCCAGCAGCTTTTCCAGCTCACCGAGGGTCGAACGCAATTCACCGACGACGCTGCCCATGGTCTGGCGGTCGCTGACCCGCCGGTACAGCTCCTCCATCCAGGTTTCCAGCGGCTGGGCATGCCCGCCCTGGCGGACACCGTGCAGCCGCTCGGCCAGCCGTGCCGTCCGGGCGGCAAGCTGCGCGTCGGTGGGGTCGAGGTCTTCGAACGCCGCTTCGACATAAAGGATGGCAGTCGCCACCTCCATTGCCAGTTCGGGACCCGGTGCACGCGCCGATCGCGCGACGCCGTCGATTGCTGCGTTCAATGCCTCCGCCAGCGGGGCACTGGGCGGGTGCAGCTTCACCAGTGAATCGGTGACCAGGTGGAACTGTTCGGCGACGCCCTTGATCTTGTTGACGTCACCGCCCGACAGGCCCGACCAGGTCTCCTTGGCGATCACGATGCGCTTGCGTGCCTGCGCCAGCAACAGCGGATCGAAGCGTCCGAAATGGCTGGTCTGGTAATCCACCGGCTTGTAAGCCGCCAGCGACCAGGCCAGCCGCACCGCAGTCAGCGCGGGGGCGTCGGCCGCCCGGGCAGGAACCGCCTGCGCACAGAAAAACACCAGGTCCTGCGCCAGCCGGTCCGACACCGTCACCTCGCCTTTGGCCAGCGAGGCATACTGCATGAGCACCCGCGAAGCGGCGCGCTTCACATAGATGTCCATCGGCAACAGGCCCTGCGCCAGCGCCTCGAAGTAACCACCGGCAATCTTCCAGAAGACGCGAGGCTGGCGTGCGGTCTGCGAAGCGGCCAGACCCAGGCTCAACGTGACCAGATCCCGCGCGGCCTTGCCATCGCCAGACTTGACCACCGACAGCACGCCTTGATCCATGCGCCCGCGCACGGCCGGGTCGTACACCAGCGTGTCGGTCACCGCCGGCGTCTGCGGCTCGGCCCAGCGCCAGTCCAGCGACCAGAGATCGGCCGGGTGTACCCGGTCGGCGCCGGCCAGCTCCTGCGCGTCCCGATATTGCGGAAACAGCGCGACAGCCGAGATCGGCTTGCCGAGCAGCAGCCCTTCCAGGTATTCGGTCAGCGCAAAGCCGGCGCGCTCGAGTTTCGCGGACGCTGCCTCGCTGCACAGCTCGGGCCGCTCGACGAACTTCTGTACCGCGGCTTCCATGCCCCGCAGCATGTGGGCCGGTGCGCCCATGCCGACCATCTCCAGCGCGCCGACGGCCTGGTGCAGTTGCTGGCGCGCGATCCGCAGCTGGCCGTCGTCGACGGAAGCCATGTCGGAGCCCCGCGCAAGGTTGGCATCGCGCACAAACCGGCGCAACGCAGCGGACGCGCTGTCGAGTGATTTGCGCAGTTCGTCGAGCACCCAGGCCAGGGGGCCGAGGTCATTCGCTGCCAGATCCAGATCGGTTTGGTTGACTTGCATGGGGCCTCTGCAGAACTAGTGCCGGATGAAGCTGCGAGCGCTGAACCGGTTCAGGCGATCTTGAAGCGGGAGACCGACTGGCGCAGTTCTTCCGCCATTCGCGACAGCTCGCGCACCTGCTGCGCGGTGGACCGCGTGCCCTCACCCGTTTGCTCGGTCACGGCGAAGATGTGCTGGATGTTGCCCGCTACCACGTTGGCGGATTCCGCCTCCTTGGAAGCCGAAGCCGAAATCTGCTCGATCAGGTCGGCAAGCCGCCGTGACACCTGGTCGATCTCGGTCAGGGCGGTGCCGGCGTTGTCGGACAGCTTGGCCCCTTCGACCACACCCTGGGTCGAGCGCTCCATGGCGGCCACCGCGTCCTGGGTGTCGGTCTGAATCGCCTTCACCAAGGCCGAGATCTGGCGCGTGGCATCGGCGGACCGCTCGGCCAGCCTCTGCACCTCCTCGGCCACCACCGAGAAGCCCCGCCCTGCTTCACCGGCCGACGCCGCCTGGATGGCAGCGTTCAGCGCCAGCACGTTGGTCTGTTCGGTAATGTCGGAAATCAGCTCGGTGATTTCGCCGATCTCCTGCGACGACTCGCCGAGCCGCTTGATCCGCTTGGAGGTCTCCTGGATCTGGTCGCGGATCGAGTTCATGCCGCCGATCGCGTTCTGCACCGCCTGCAGGCCGGACTCGGCAGCCATGAGTGACTGCCGCGCCACTTGGGCAGACTCTTGCGCCTGGCCGGACACCTGGTTGATTCGGCCCGCCATGTCGAGCACCGACTGGCCGGTCTCGCGGATCTCTCGCAGCTGCTCGGTCGACGCGGCCAGCAGTTCAGTCGACGTGCTTTCGACCTGTGCGGTCGTCTGTGCCACCCGGGTCGCCGTGTTCTGCACGTTGCCCACCAGCTGGCGCAGCTCTTCGACCGTGTAGTTCACCGAGTCGGCGATCGCACCCGTGATGTCCTCGGTCACTGTCGCTTCCTGAGTCAGGTCGCCCTCGGCCACTGTCTGCAATTCGTTCATCAACCGCAAAATCGCCGCCTGGTTGGCATCGTTCACGCGCTTGGCTTCCTGCTCCTGCTGCTCCGCCTCCAGCCGCTGTTGCTCGGCCACGCTCTGGCGCTTGCGGCTGTCCTGCAATTGGACGAAGGCCAGGCCGACCGCGCAGGCGATGGCAAAGAGCGACGACAGACCCAGCGTCAGCCAGGAACCGGCGCCGAGTCCGGTCTGGCCGGAGAGCTTGCCTTGTAGATCCTGCAACGAGCGCCGCAGCGGTTCGCTGTCCGCAAGAATCGCTGACTGCGCCTCGCGCGCCGACACCAGGCCTTGCAGATTGCCCAGGATGGCGCCGGCCTGCGTTCGGGTCTGCTCGTACAGCGTCATCAATGCCGCCAGGCGCTCACGCGTCTGCGGATCCCTGGACGCGTTCAGGCGCAATTCCGCGCTGCCATCCAGCAGGCCCTGGGCGATTTCCTTGAACGAGTTCAGGTCCTTGCCCAGCAGGAACACTGCTTCCGGGCTGACGCCCTCCATCGTCAGGAACTCATTGGCGGACTTGCCGATTCGTTGCGTCAGCATCACCAACTGGCCGGAGGCGGAAATTTCCGCTGAAGGCGCGTTCTGCTGCAGCTTGAGGGATGACACCGTCTCCGCGATCTCCAGCAGGTCGGACGACTGCCGGTTGATGGTCCGCAGCGCCGTCCCGACCTGGGTCAGGATCCTTTGCTGGCTCATCACCACCGCGGCATTCTTCTCGGCCCGTTCCATCATCGGCGTGATCTTGTCCACTTCAGGCTGGTACTCCGAGGTGACGGCCCTGATATTGAGCTCGGCGTCGCCGCCCTTGAGGCCACGCACCGTTCGGGCCAGCACCGCGGCGCTGTCCTTCACGTCGGGGAAAGCCTGCGGACTGCCCACCAGCGCCTGCGACACTGACTTGGCCAGCCGCTGCGATTCCATCAACGACTGACCGGTTCCGGCAACCTGCTGGGCGGCGCGATTTGACTGCCGCACCGCAATACCCGCCACGATCGCCAGCACCACCAGGAACAGGGTTAGCAGGACAAAGAGGATGCGCTGGTGCGCGGCGGCGGTGCGGCGACCGAGCAGCGGCACCGAGACCAGTTCGGCCCGATTGACGCCGGCCGGCTCGAACGGTTCTTCACCGGCGACGCTGTCCTCGGTCTCGCCGATCGTCATCGTCGGCGCGGAGTGGTCGTGGTGACGGGGGCCGCGCGAAGATGGCACGCCCAGACTCAATTGCCCGCTGTGCCGGACCGACTGCTGGGGTGCGGGTTTCGAGAACAGGTTCTTGAACTGGTTGACGACGGACATGGTGCTGCCTTCCGGGAATACTTAAGCGCTGATGCTCAGGAACTGGGGTTGTTGCGACAGCGCCTGCAGGTTGATTTCCTGCCAGAAAGCACCGTTGCCGTCGATATATCCGCTGCCGAAGTAGCCGGGCGAGCCTTCGGCCGGGCCACTCGACGACGTGAATGCTTCGATGTTGCGCAGCCCCGCCAACCGGTCGATCAGCAACGCGCAATTGACTTCCAGCGCGGCGTTGAGCGCGACCAGCCGGGATTCGGCCCGGGTGGCGTCGGAGCGCATCTTCGGCGCGCCGCCGCCGACAAAGCTGGCCAGGTCGACCACGCCGTACAGCCCGCCGCGCAGGTTGGCGACGCCGAGAAACCACGGGTGGGTATAGGGCACTTGCTGGGAGTTGGAGAACGGGAAGATCTCGCCCGACTGCGCCAGCGGAAACAGGTATTTGGCCCCGGCCGATTCCACGGCCAGCCAGGAAGCCGATACGCCTTCCGTACGCGCTGCCTGAAGGCGGGTCGCAAGCCGGCTCTGGAGTTCTCGAAGCGCTTCTCGATTGGCCATGAGTCAGGACAGGAGGCCGCGCATCAACTGAGGGCCTTGATCTTCGCCATCAGTTCGTCGGCATTGACCGGTTTGGTGATGTAGTCGCGTGCCCCCTGGCGCATGCCCCAGACCCGGTCGGTCTCCTGATTCTTGCTGGTGCACATGATGATCGGAACGTCCGCGTACAGCGGATCGCGCGTGATCGCCCGCGTCAGCTGGAAACCATTCTGGCCGGGCATCACCACATCCATCAGGATCAGGTCGGGTTTTTCTTCGGCCAGGCGGCGAAAAGCGTCCTCAGCGTTCTCGGCCGTCTTCACCGCAAAGCCGCTCTTCTGCAGCAGGTCCGTCATGAACATCAACTCGGCCTTGGAATCATCCACGACGAGGACTTTTTTGATCGCCATCACATCACTCCTTGGTCAGCCGCGCCGAACTGCTTGACCGTCTGCAGCAGCTGGTCCTTGGTAAACGGTTTGGTCAGGTAGTCCTGCGAGCCGACCATGCGGCCGCGGGCCTTGTCGAACACGCCGTCCTTGGACGACAACATGACCACCGGAACCGAAGCAAACTTGGCGTTGCGCTTGATGATCGCGCAGGTCTGGTACCCGTCCAGGCGCGGCATCAGGATGTCGCAGAAGATCAGGTTGGGCTGGTAATCGTTGACTTTTGCAAGGGCGTCGAATCCGTCCTCGGCCAGCATGACCTCATGGCCACCCTGCTTCAGGAAGATCTCCGCGCTGCGCCGGATGGTATTGCTGTCGTCGATCACCAGGACTTTGAACCCGGATCCGGTCGTGCTCACGTGACGCGCTCCTCAATCTGTTACTACGTTGGAGTGCGGCGCCATCCGAAGATACGCAAAACTGCACGTCCCTTTTTTAGATCTGAACCATCTCGAAATCTTCCTTGCGGGCGCCGCACTCGGGGCAGGTCCAGTTCATCGGAACATCGGACCAGAGAGTGCCCGCCGCTATTCCCTCTTCGGGGGCTCCGGTGGCCTCGTCGTAGATCCACCCGCAAATCAGACACATCCAGGTTTTTGCTTCAGTCACAGCTTAAAGGGCCTTCGAATAGAATGCAACGATTGTATCGAGGCCGTGTTGCCCACCGAGAGCGCAGCGATCGGTAGACGGCCGACAACAGGCCCATGACAAACCCCATCCCTCTTACTTCCGTTGAAGCCGCCGATGAAGAATCGGACAGCGATGCGACGCCCGCGTGCGTGCTCGTTTTCAACGCCAACGATCCGAGCGGAGCCGGCGGCATCTCGGCCGATGTGACGGCGATCGCATCGGTCGGAGCCCACGCGCTGGCGGTCGTGACAGGCGCATACGCACGGGACACGGCCGAGATATTCGATCATTTCGCATTCGACGAAGAGACGGTGGCCGAACAGGCGCGCGCGATCCTGGAAGACGTTCCGGCGCAGGTCATCAAGGTCGGCTTTGTCGGCAGCCCGGAGAACCTGAGCACCATCGCGGAGATCGCGGCGGATTACGCAGATGTCCCACTGGTGGCTTACATGCCAAACCTGTCCTGGTGGGACGAAGGCCAGATCGATCTGTACCTGGATGCCTTCCGCGAGCTGTTGTTGCCGCAGACAACCGTGTTGGTAGGAAACCACAGCACGCTGTGGCGCTGGCTGTTGCCGGAGTGGAGCAGCGAGCGCAGTCCGACCGCGCGCGACATCGCGAAAGCCGCGGCCGAGATGGGGGTTCCCTACACGCTGGTGACTGGAATTCCGTTGCCCGACCAGTTCCTGGACAACGTGCTCGCGACACCGCAAGCGGTGCTCTGCAGCGAGAAGTTCGAGCGATTCGAAGCGGTCTTTTCCGGCGCCGGCGACACGCTCTCTGCCGCGCTCGCCGCGCTGGTCGCAAGCGGCAGCGACTTGGCGGCAGCCACGACTGAAGCTCTCGGTTACCTCGATCGCTGCCTCGACGGCGGCTTTCGCCCCGGCATGGGCAACGTCGTGCCGGACCGTCTGTTCTGGGCCCAGCCCGAAGGCGAGACCGAAGCCATCACCGATGAAGAAGCGCAGGCCTTGCAGGTCTTCGATATGCCCGCCCATGACACCAAACATTGAACCCGGCGCCGTGGACCTCAACCAGCAACTGTTCGATCGCGCGCGCAAGGTCATCCCCGGCGGAGTGAATTCGCCGGTCCGTGCTTTCCGCGCGGTGGGTGGCACGCCCCGATTCGTGAAACGCGCCGAAGGTGCGTATTTCTGGGACGCGAACGGCAAACGTCACATCGACTACATCGGCTCCTGGGGTCCCATGATCCTCGGACACGGACACCCGGCGGTGCTCGAAGCGGTGCAGAAGGCAGCGCTCGATGGTTTTTCATTCGGCGCGCCGACCGAACGCGAAGTGGAACTGGCCGAGGAGATCCTGCGGCTGGTGCCTTCAATGCAGATGGTGCGGCTGGTGAGCTCGGGCACCGAAGCCGCGATGAGCGCGATCCGGCTGGCTCGCGGCGCCACCGGCCGCAGCAAGCTGATCAAGTTCGAGGGCTGCTACCACGGCCATGCGGACGCGCTGCTGGTGAAGGCCGGCTCCGGCCTGGCGACTTTCGGCAATCCGACCAGCGCGGGCGTGCCGCCAGAGGTGGTTCAGCACACGCTGGTCCTCGAATACAACAACGTCCAGCAACTCGAGCAAGCCTTCGCGCTGCACGGCGCCGAACTCGCCTGCCTGATGATCGAGCCGATCGCGGGCAACATGAACTTTGTCCGGGCCGACATTGCCTTCATGAAACGCTGCCGTGAACTTTGCACCCAGCATGGCGCGCTGCTGGTGTTCGACGAAGTGATGACGGGTTTCCGGGTTGCTCTGGGCGGCGCCCAAAGTGTTTACGCCAAAACCTTCCCGGGCTTCGCGCCAGACATTTCCGTGCTCGGCAAGGTCATCGGCGGCGGCATGCCGCTGGCGGCGTTCGGCGGTCCGAGCGCGATCATGGAGCAGCTCGCTCCCCTGGGGCCGGTGTACCAGGCCGGCACGCTTTCCGGTAATCCGGTTGCCACGGCATGCGGACTCGCCACCCTGCGGGAGATCGGCAAACCCGGCTTTTTCGACTCGCTCTCGGCGCGGACCCGTTCTCTGGTCGAAGGCTTGCAATCGGCGGCCCGGGATGCAGGCGTGCCGTTCACCGGCGACTGCGAAGGCGGCATGTTCGGATTTTTCCTGCTGGATGCGCTGCCGCAGAACTACAGCCAGGTGATGAAGACGGACGGGCCCACGTTCAACCGGCTGTTCCACGGCTTGCTGGACCGCGGCGTCTATATCGCGCCGGCGCTGTACGAAGCAGGCTTCGTCAGCAGCGC
>JAJAZH010000373.1 GCA_026785815.1 Ramlibacter sp.
CTCTTCGACATTGAGGGTCGGTGCCACCCAGCTGGAGAGCGTCGGTAACGCGGACTGCGACTGGCTTGCACCTTTGGACAGGTTCTGCAGGAAGTCGAAGCCCGGAACGAATTTGCCGAAGCCAAAATTCTGTTGCTCACTCATGACGCGCTCCTGGGAAAGGGTGAATGACAGCTTACCGCAAGGCCAAGCCGGCCCGCGCTGAAACCCACGCAGGCGCTAGCGCTTGTTCGGTGGCGCAACAACCGCACTGGCGGGAGCAGCGGCGGCTGGAGCCGAAGCCGAAACCAGCAGCCGGGTTCGGACCCGGCTTTCCACGCCGCGGCCGTCCTTGAGCACCAGGATCAAAGGCACGCTGCTGCCCACGGGCAGCGGCTGTTTCAGGTCCATCAGCATCAGGTGCAAGCCGCCCGGCTTCAGTTCCACGGTCCGGCCGGCGGGCAATTCCAGGGCCGACACCGCCCGCATCTTCATCACGTCGCCTTCCATCTTCATCTCATGAATTTCCGCGACGCCCGCAAGCGGTGACGAAGCCGAGACCAGGCGCCGGCTCTCGCTGGCCGTCAGCTTCATATAGCCACCGGTGCCCTGCTGGCCGGGAACCGTCGGACGCACCCATCCCTGCTCCACCATGACCTTGACCGTGCCCGCGCTCGCGGCCGGCGCCGGCGGCGCAGCGACGGCAGGCAAGCCAAGGCACAGCGCGGCCACTAGGGGAACCGCGCGTGAGAGGAAGTGGGTCAACGGAGTCAAGAAAGGCTTGGGACGAAAAATCACGGATGGGCCGATGCGTCAATTATCCGCGTCCCGTCCCGCTAGGGCCTGTTCACACTCTTGACGCAGGCGCGAACGGGCTCAATCGGGTGGCAAACCAGGCGCCCGCCGCCGCCCGCATCGACATGCGGGCAAGGCGGGCAACGACGAGTGGCGCCCGATTCAGCCCGTTCCCTGCGGGTTGCGGTCAAAGAGGCCATTCGCCGCGTTACAAAGCCTTGCCGGGGGTCGACCCCGGCTGTGTTTTGCCCCGTGCGCATGACCGTTTTTGACGAGCAACGCCTCCTCCGTCAAAAGTGTGAGCAGGCCCTAGAACTTCGGCGCGCGCCGCTCCCGCAACGAGTCGATTCCTTCCTTCACGTCGGGGCCGGCAAAGCCCATGAACTCGAGCGCCAGCGAGGTGTCGAAGGTCGGCCCGGCCTGCCGCAGCCAGTTGTTCAGCGAATACTTGGTCCAGCGGATCGCGCTTTGCGAACCCAGCGCCAGCCGGTCGGCGACCTCGTAGGCTTTCGGCAGCAAGGCATCGGAATCCACGGCCAGCGACACCAGGCCGATGCGCTCGGCCTCCGCGCCGCTGATCGGTTCGCACAGCAGCAGGTAGTACTTGGCCTTGGCCATGCCGCACAGCAGCGGCCAGACGATCGCAGCGTGGTCGCCCGCCGCCACACCCAGCCGCGTGTGGCCATCGACGATCTTGGCGTCCTTCGCCGCGATTGAAATGTCGGCCAGCATGCCCGCCACCAGGCCGGCTCCGACCGCCGGGCCGTGCATGGCGCTGACGATCGGCTTGTCGCAATTGATGATGTTGTAGACCAGGTCCCGGGCTTCCTTCCAGACCCGGCTGCGGACCTCGAAGTCGCTGGCGATCTCCTGCACCAGCGCCAGGTCACCGCCACCGGAAAATCCCAGTCCCTCGCCGCGCAGCACGGCGCAGCGCACCGTCGCATCGGCGCTGACATCGCGCCAGATTTCGGCCAGGTCGGCGTGGCCCGCGTGTCCGGCGGTGGGCAACTTGCCATTGCGGGCTTTCATCTGGATGTCGAGCACGCTGTTGTCGGGACCGCGGCGAGTGATGTGCAGCGTGCTGAAACGGGAGTAGTCCATGGCTGGCCTTTGGTTGCGACGACGACCAGAGCTTATTTCAGTGGCGCACGGCGCAAGCGCCTTGCGCCCGTAGGCTCTGTCCTACGTGGGTCATCGTGGTCCCTGGCTGGCGAGAGCGAAGCTCGTCTGCTACGGTGGCGACCATGAATTTCGCTGACCTTCTTTACCCATCGACCGCGCTGTTCCTGGACTTCGACGGCACGCTGGTGGATATCGCGGACCGACCCCACGAGGTCGAGGTCCCGGCTGGCCTGGTCCCGACGCTGGCGGCATTCAAGGAGTACCTGGGCGGCGCGGTGGCCGTCATTTCCGGCCGGCCGATCAGCCAGATCGATGAATTCCTCGCGCCCTTGCAGTTGCCCGTCGCCGGAGTCCACGGCACCGAGCGCCGCAGTGCCAGCGGCGAGCTGACCTTGTTGTCCACCCATCCGCTGGACCGGATCGAACAGGCCGCGCGCCAGTTGGCGTCGCAGCACTCGGGATTGCTGGTCGAAGGGAAGCGCGGCTCGATCGCTTTGCATTACCGGCAGGCGCCGCAGCTGCAGGAGCTTTGTCTGGCGACCCTGCAGGCTGCGGTCCAGGCGTCCCCGGGGGTGACGCTGCTGCAAGGCAAGATGGTCGTCGAGGCCAAGCCCAGCGGCGCGAGCAAGGGTGGCGCGATCGAGGAGTTCATGCGTGAGCCGCCCTTTGCCGGCCGGACCCCGCTGTTCGTCGGCGACGACATCACCGACGAAGTCGGCTTTTCCAGCGTGCAACGCATGGGCGGGCTGGGTGTCAAGGTCGGCGAGGGATCCAGCGTCGCCTGGCAGCGGATCGCGACGCCCGAGCTGTTTCGCCAGCAGCTGCAGGACGCGGTTGCGATCCGCGCTGGCAAGGCCGCCGCATGAGCCCGCCGGGCCGCCCCAAGGGCGAATACCGCAGTGCGCAGCACGGAGGGTAGTCCAGTGAGTCACGTGCCGCGTCTTCAACCGACACCGCGCCTGGAGCGAAGGGCAGCCCATGAGCGCATCTGAAACCGCCAAGCCTTCCCTGAACCTGGGCGTCATCGGCAACTGCGCGTACACCGCGCTGATCGACGACGTGGGCAGCATCGTCTGGTCC
>JAJAZH010000374.1 GCA_026785815.1 Ramlibacter sp.
CTACAAGCTGATCGACCTGCTGCGATCGAAGTCGACCCGCGAAGCGCTGCACGATCCGCTGGACGACGAGGCAGAACTTTTCGCGGTCTCGCACAACGATGCGGGCGACGCCCGTCGCGACCTTGACCGCCTGCTCGAAACCCTGCCCGACAAGCAGCGCGAGCCGATCCGCTGCGTCAAGCTGCAGGGCCTGTCGGTGGCCGAGACAGCGCGCCTGACCGGGCTGTCGGAATCGGCCGTGAAGATCGGCATCCACCGGGGACTGAAGGCGCTGGCCCGGCGCGTCAAGGAGTCCATGCCATGAAGACCGACGACCTGGTGAATTTGCTGGCGGCCGATACGCTGCCGGTGCAACGCAAGGCCGCGCCCCGCCGGCTGGCGCTGGCGCTGGCCGCCGGCCTGCCGCTGGCGGCCGTCATCATGCTGCTGGAGGGCGGCGTGCGGCGCGATATCGGGCAGGCCATGTTGCTGCCGATGTTCTGGGTGAAGCTGCTGGTTCCGGCGCTCATCGCGGCCGCGGGATTCGCCGTGCTGCAGCGGCTGGCGCGTCCCGGCGCCCGGCCGGGCGCGAGCTGGCTGGGCATCGCGCTGCCGGTGTTGCTGCTGTGGGCGCTGGCGGCGGTGAGCCTGGCGACGGCGCCACCCGAGCTGCGCGCCAGCCTGGTGATGGGCCAGACCTGGCGCAGTTGCAGCGCCAGCATCGCCCTGATTTCACTGCCGCTGTTCATCGCCGCCTTCGTGGCGCTGGCCAGCCTGGCGCCGACCCGGCTGGCGCTCGCCGGCGCCTGCGCCGGCGTCATGGCGGGCGGAGCCGGTGCCGCCGTCTATGCGCTGCACTGCCCGGAGCTGGAAGCGCCGTTCCTGGCGGTCTGGTACCTGCTGGGCATGGCGGTGCCGGTCGCGGCCGGCGCCTTGCTGGGGCCGCGGCTGCTGCGCTGGTGAAAATCACTGAAAAATCGCTGGAGCGATTTTTCAGTGGCTCGACCAGTGCGGGAATCGAGATCCCTAGCGCTTCTTGCTGCCCATGATGCCGCCCAGCACGCCGCGGATGATCTCGCGGCCGACCGAACTGCCGATGGTGCGCACCGCCGAACGGGCCATGCTTTCGGCCAGGCCCTCCTTCTTGCCGCCGCGAGGACCGGTGCTGCCGAACAGGATGTCCGACAGGCCGCCCAGCAGGCCTCCACCCTGCGCCGGCGCAGGAGCCGGGGCACCAGCCTTGCCTGCCCCGGCGGGCGCGGCGGCGCCAGTGCCGTTTCCATTGGCAACGTTCGGCGCGGCCTCGACCCGGCCCTTGATCTTCTCGTAGGCGGACTCGCGGTCCACCGTCTTTTCGTAGACGCCGGCCACCACCGAGCCCTGCAGCAGCGCCTGCCGCTGCGCCGGCGTGATCGGGCCGAGCTGGCTGCCAGGCGGCAGCACGAAGACGCGTTCCGTCACGCTGGGCCGGCCCTTGGCATCCAGCAGGCTGACCAGCGCCTCGCCGACCGCCAGCTCGGTGATCGCCTGTTCGATGTCCAGGCCGGGCTTTTGCCGCATGGTCTGCGCGGTCGCCTTGACCGCTTTCTGGTCGCGCGGCGTGTAGGCGCGCAGGGCGTGCTGCACCCGGTTGCCCAGCTGCGCCAGCACCGTGTCGGGGATGTCCAGCGGGTTCTGGGTGACGAAATAGACACCGACGCCCTTGGAGCGCACCAGCCGCACCACCAGCTCGATCCGCTCGATCAATGCCTTGGGCGCGTCGGTGAACAGCAGGTGGGCTTCGTCGAAGAAGAACACCAGCTTGGGTTGGTCCGGGTCGCCGATCTCGGGCAGCTGCTCGAACAGCTCGGACAGCATCCACAACAGGAATGTTGCGTACAGGCGCGGCGAGTTCATCAGCTTGTCGGCCGCCAGCACGTTCACCAACCCATGTCCGCTGGTGTCGGTCTGCATGAAGTCCTGGATGTTGAGCATCGGCTCGCCGAAGAACTTCTCGCCGCCCTGGGTCTCGATCTGCAGCAGGCCGCGCTGGATGATGCCGATGCTGGCGGCGCTGATGTTGCCGTATTCGGTGGTGAAGCTGCTGGCGTTGTCGCCGACGTGCTGCAGCATCGCCCGCAGGTCCTTCAGGTCCAGCAGCAGCAGGCCCTGGTCGTCGGCCACCTTGAACACGAGGTTCAGCACGCCGGCCTGGGTTTCGTTGAGGTTCAGCATTCGCCCCAGCAGCAGCGGACCCATGTCGGAGACCGTGGCTCGCACCGGATGGCCCTGTTCGCCGAACACGTCCCACAGCGTGACCGGGCAGGCCGCGGACTGCGGCATCGGCAGGCCGCGCTCCTTGATCACCGCGGCCAGCTTGCCTTCGATCTTGCCGGCCTGGCTGATGCCGGTGAGGTCGCCCTTGACGTCGGCCATGAACACCGGCACGCCGATGCGCGAGAAGTTCTCGGCCATGGTCTGCAGCGTCACGGTCTTGCCGGTGCCGGTGGCGCCGGTGATCAGGCCATGGCGATTGGCCAGTTGCGGCAGCAGCAGGGATTCGGTTTCGCCGTGGCGGGCGATGAGCAGCGGTTCGGCCATCAAGGTCTTCCTCGGGGGAAAAAGTAAAATCGGTCCCAAGATTAAATCAGGACAGAAGGTGCTTCGTGGCTGGACACAGCAAATGGGCCAATATCCAACACCGCAAAGGCCGCCAGGACGACAAGCGCGGCAAGGTGTGGACCCGCGTCATCCGCGAGATCATGGTCGCGGCGCGGCTGGGCGGCGGTGACCTCGGGATCAATCCGCGGTTGCGGCTGGCGGTGGAGAAGGCCAAGGCGGCCAACCTGCCGGCCGACACCGTCAAGCGCAACATCGACAAGGCCACCGGCAACCTGGAAGGCGTTCACTACGAAGAGATCCGCTACGAGGGCTACGGCTTCGGCGGCGCCGCGATCCTGGTCGACACCATGACCGACAACAAGGTGCGCACAGTGGCCGAAGTGCGCCATGCGTTCAGCAAATACGGCGGCAGCATGGGCACGGCCGGTTCGGTGGCCTTCCAGTTCAAGCACGTCGGCCAGCTGTTCCTGGCCCCCGGCACCAGCGAAGACCAGGTGATGAACGTGGCTCTGGAAGCAGGCGCGCAGGACGTGATCAGCGACGACGAGGGCGCGATCGAGGTGTTGACCGCGTACGCCGACTTCGAGGCTGTCAAGCACGCGCTCGAGGCTGCAGGGCTCAGGCCGGAGCTGGCCGAGGTCACGATGCGGCCGGAAAACACGATCGAGCTGGCCGGCGAGGACGCCGTCAGGATGCAGAAGCTGCTGGACGTGCTGGAAGACCTGGACGACGTGCAGGACGTTTTCCACAACGCTTCGATCCCGGGTGGTGATTCTCGAAAGTCCTGGTCATCGGCGGCGGCGGCCGCGAGCACGCGCTGGCCTGGAAGCTGGCGCAGTCGCCGCGATTGCAGGCGGTCTACGTGGCGCCCGGCAACGGCGGCACGGCGCTCGATCCGCGCCTGGAAAACATTCCCCTGACCGACGTGACGGCGCTGCGCAAGTGGGCCCAACAGGAAAAGATCGCGCTGACCGTGGTCGGCCCCGAGGCTGCGCTGGCGGCCGGCGTGGTCGACGAGTTCCGGGCCCACGGTCTGCGCATCTTCGGCCCCACGCGGGCCGCCGCCCAGCTGGAAAGCTCCAAGCAGTTCTCCAAGGCGTTCATGAAGCGCCACGGCATTCCGACGGCGGAGTATGAAAGCTTCACCGATCCGGCCGCGGCCCATGCGTACGTGGAGCGCCAGGGCGCGCCGATCGTGGTCAAGGCCGACGGCCTGGCCGCCGGCAAGGGCGTGGTGGTGGCGATGACGGC
>JAJAZH010000375.1 GCA_026785815.1 Ramlibacter sp.
AAGGACAGCATCATCGAGGCGGTGCATTTCAGCAAGCTGCCCGGCGCCGGCTTCGCCTATTTCGCGGTCCTTGCCGGCGTGTTCGTCACCGCTTTCTATTCGTTACGGCTCTACTACCTGGTGTTCCACGGCAAGGAGCGCTACCACCAGAATCCGCAGCAGCACGGCAAAGATCACGATCACGCCGGGCATGACGTTGCAGACAGCGCCGTGACGCATGGTGCCAACGCCGCGCCAGCCGCCCATGTCTCTCACGACGCGCACGACGGGCACGAGACCAAGCCGCGCGAGTCGTCCTGGGTGGTCACGGCGCCGCTGTTGCTGCTGGCTTTCCCCTCGGTGGTGATCGGCTTCCTGGCGATCCAGCCGATGCTGTTTGGCGACCTGCTCAAGGACTCGATCATTGTCGACAGCGCCAGGCATCCGGCGATGGCGATGCTGGCCAGGGAATTCCACGGCGCCGCGCAGATGGCGCTGCACGGACTGGTCACGGCGCCGTTCTGGTTGGCGGTGGCCGGCGTGGCGCTGGCTTACTACATGTACCTGGTCAACCCGGCGCTGCCGGCGGCGATCAGGAAGCGGGTCGAGCCGGTCTACCAGCTGCTGGAAAACAAGTACTACCTGGACTGGTTCAACGAGAACGTGCTGGCGCGTGGCGCCCGCATGCTCGGGGTCGGCCTGTGGAAGGGCGGGGACCAGGGCCTGATCGACGGCGTCATCGTCAACGGCTCCTGGCGCCTGATCGGCCGCATCGCGGGGGCGGTGCGCTGGATCCAGTCCGGCTACCTCTATCACTACGCGTTCGGGATGATCCTGGGCGTGTTCGTGCTGATGACGTATTTCGTGTGGCTCAACAAATAACAAATAACAGTCGTCACGGGAGATATCCATGGGTTTGCTGAGTCTGGCGATCTGGACGCCGATCTTTTTCGGCGTCGTGCTGCTGGCCCTGGGGCGCGACGAGCAGGCGCGCGCCGTGCGCTGGATCGCCCTGATCGGCAGCATCGTCAGCCTGCTGGTGACGCTGCCGCTGTATGGCGGCTTCAAGCTCGGCACGTCGGAGATGCAGTTCGTCGAGCGCTCGCCCTGGATCGATCGCTTCAACGTCTATTACCACCTGGGCATCGACGGCATCTCGTTCTGGTTCGTGCTGCTCACCGCGTTCATCACCGTGGTGGTCATCATCTCGGCCTGGGAAGTGATCACCGAGCGCGTCAACCAGTACATGGCCGCGTTCCTGATCCTGTCGGGCCTGATGATCGGCGTCTTCTGCGCGCTCGACGGCATCCTGTTCTATACCTTCTTCGAGGCCACGCTGATCCCGATGTACCTGATCATCGGGATCTGGGGCGGTCCCAATAAGATCTACGCGGCCTTCAAGTTCTTCCTCTACACGCTGCTCGGATCGCTGCTGATGCTGGTCGCGCTGGTGTTCCTGTACACCAAGTCCGGCGGCAGCTTCGACGTCGCCACCTGGCACCGGCTGCCGCTCGGCGCCACGGCGCAGACTTTCCTGTTTTTCGCCTTCTTCTCGGCTTTCGCGGTCAAGGTGCCGATGTGGCCGGTCCACACCTGGCTGCCCGACGTGCACGTGGAGGCGCCCACCGGCGGCTCGGCGGTGCTGGCGGCCATCATGCTCAAGCTCGGCGCCTACGGCTTCCTGCGCTTCTCGATGCCGATCGCGCCCGACGCCGCGCGGGAATGGGCCTGGCTGATGATCGCGTTGTCGCTGATCGCGGTGATCTATGTCGGGCTGGTGGCGCTGGTGCAGCAGGACATGAAGAAGCTGGTGGCCTATTCGTCGGTGGCGCACATGGGCTTCGTCACCCTGGGCTTTTTCATCTTCAACGACCTCGGCGTTGCCGGCGGCATCGTGCAGATGATCGCGCACGGCTTCGTGTCGGGCGCGATGTTCCTTTGCATCGGCGTGCTGTACGACCGCGTCCATTCGCGCGAGATCGCCAGCTATGGCGGCGTGGTCAACACCATGCCGAACTTCGCGGCGTTCGCACTGTTGTTCGCGATGGCCAACTGCGGCCTGCCAGCCACGGCCGGATTCGTCGGCGAGTGGATGGTGATCCTGGGCGCCGTCAAGGCCAACTTCTGGCTCGGCTTCGGCGCTTCCACGGCGCTGATCTTCGGCGCCGCCTACACGCTGTGGATGTACAAACGCGTGTACCTGGGGCCGATTGCCAACGAGGACGTGCGCCAGCTCAAGGACATCAATGCGCGCGAATTCCTGATGCTCGGGCTGCTGGCGGTGGCCGTGCTCTACATGGGAATCCATCCCAAACCCTTCACCGACGTCATGAATGCCTCGGTGGCCGATTTCCTGAAGCACGTCGCTGTGTCCAAACTGAATTGAGAACCAACGCATGGTGGACCTAACAAGCCTGATCGTCACTTCGCCGGAAATCCTGCTGCTGGTCATGGCCTGCGTGATCACGCTGGTCGACCTGGGCGTCACCTCGCGGATGCGCACGGCCACCTACTGGCTGACCATGGCAACGCTGGCTGTCGTGGCCTGGTTCACCGCCGATTTCGCGCTGGCGGACCAGACCCTCTATGCCTTCGGCGGCATGGTGGTGAGCGACCCGATGGGCAACTGGCTCAAGTTCTTCGCCACCATCTCGATGATGGTCTGCCTGGTGTACGGGCGGCCCTATGCGGCCGACCGCAAGATGCTGCTGGGCGGCGAGATGTTCACGCTGTCGATGTTCGCGCTGCTCGGCATCTTCGTCATGATCTCGGGCAGCAACTTCCTGGTGATCTACCTCGGCCTGGAACTGCTGACGCTGTGCAGCTATGCGCTGGTCGCGCTGCGCCGCGACCATGCCACGTCGACCGAAGCGGCGATGAAGTACTTCGTGCTGGGCGCGATGGCCAGCGGCTTCCTGCTGTACGGCATGTCGATGCTTTACGGCGCCACCGGCTCGCTCGACATCGGCACCGTGTTCAAGGTCGTCAATTCCGGCCAGGTCAAGCACCAGGTGCTGGTGTTCGGCCTGGTGTTCATCGTCTCCGGCCTGGCCTTCAAGCTCGGAGCGGCGCCGTTCCACATGTGGATTCCGGACGTCTACCAGGGTGCGCCGACCAGCGTCACGCTGCTGATCGGCAGCGCGCCCGAGCTGGCGGCTTTCGCGATCGCCATCCGGCTGCTGGTCGAGGGCCTGCTGCCGCTGGCGATCGACTGGCAGCAGATGCTGGCGCTGATGGCGGTCGCGTCGCTCCTGATCGGTAACCTGGCAGCGATCGCGCAGACCAACCTGAAGCGGATGCTGGCGTATTCCACCATCGCCCAGATGGGCTTCGTGCTCCTGGGCCTGCTGTCCGGGGTGGTCAACGGCAACACGCTTTCGGCCGCCAACGCCTACAGCTCCGCCATGTTCTACATCGTCACCTACGTGATGACCACGCTGGCCAGCTTCGGCATCATCCTGCTGCTGGCGCGCGAAGGTTTCGAGAGCGAGGAGATCACCGACCTTGCCGGCCTGAACCAGCGCAGCCCGCTGTTCGCCGGCGTGATGGCGATCTGCATGTTCTCGCTGGCCGGCATCCCGCCGCTGGTGGGCTTCTACGCCAAACTGGCCGTGCTGCAGGCGCTGATTTCCTCGGGCCAGGCGCTGTACATCGCTCTGGCGGTGTTCGCCGTCATGATGTCGCTGGTCGGCGCCTTCTACTACCTGCGGGTGGTCAAGGTGATGTACTTCGACGCGCCGATCACGGCCACCACGGTCTCGGCGCCGGTCGACGTGCGCGCCGTGCTGTCGATCAATGGCGCGCTGGTGCTGATCCTGGGCATCGTTCCCGGCGGCCTGATGACGCTGTGCGCGCAGGCCATCCTCAAGACACTGGCCAGTTGACCCGCATTCGCCCGGCGATTCGAGCACCTTGACGAATCCTGTTTCCGTCTGGCTGGTGATCGTGTTCGCCTTGTTCGCCGCCAACCTGCCGTTCTTCACCCAGCGCCTGTTCGGCGTGGTGCGGCTGCGCGCGCCCAAGCCGCTGGCGCTTCGGCTGGCCGAACTGGTGGCGATGTACTTCGTCGTCGGTGGCCTCGGCCTGCTGCTGGAGCGGCATGCGGGCCAGATCGCGCCGCAGCGCTGGGAGTTCTATGCCATCACCGGCACGCTGTTTATCACACTGGCTTTTCCCGGATTCATCTGGCGCTTCCTCTGGAAGCACCGCAAGTAGATGGCCCCCACGCTTGCGTCCGCTGCGCTGCTGCGCTGCCCCCCGAGGGGGCGCAGTCAGCCTTGGGGCGGCCCGGCGGCTGACTGATCATGACTGACGATGACCAGCACCTGATCGAGGTCAAGCAGGACAGCCAGGAACTGTTCAAGGGCAAGTTCCTGCACGCCTGGCGCGACACCGTCCGGTTGCCGGACGGCGGGACCGCGACGCGTGAATACGTGATCCATCCGGGGGCGGTGGTGATCGTGCCGCTGATGGCCGACGGCCGGGTGCTGCTGGAGCGGCAGTTCCGGTATCCGGTGCAGCAGGTGATGATCGAGTTTCCGGCCGGCAAACTCGACCTGCCGGGCGAAGACCGGCTGGCCTGTGCCCAGCGCGAACTCCTCGAGGAGACCGGCTACACGGCTGGCGAATGGGCGCATGCCGGGCAGCTCCATCCGGTGATTTCCTATTCGACCGAGTTCATCGACATCTGGTTCGCGCGCGGCCTCGTGCCGGGCCAGCGCAGCCTCGACCAGGGCGAGTTCCTCGACGTGATTTTCGCGACTCCGCAGGAGCTGCTGGAATGGTGCCGGGACGGCAAGGTGACCGACGCCAAGACGCTGTCGTGCGCGTTGTGGCTGCAGAACGTCCTTGCCGGCCACTGGACACTGGACTGGCGTCGATAATCGGGCATGTCGAAACCCCACACGGCGCGATGAAAGTCCTCAACCTGCAATGCTCGCAGCAGCACGGCTTCGAAGGCTGGTTCGGCTCCGAAGACGAGTTCCAGGACCAGCTGGCGCGGGGCCTGGTCGAATGCCCGCTGTGCGGCGATGCGGCTGTCACCAAGATGCTCAGCGCGCCGCGCCTGAACCTGGGTTCGAGCAAGGACTCCAGCGCGCCGCAGCAAGTGGTTGCCGCCCCCGACCAGACCATGCAGGCGGCCTGGATGAAGATGGTCCGCCACGTGATGGCCAACACCGAAGACGTCGGCGCCCGCTTCCCCGAGGAAGCGCGGCGGATTCACTACGGCGAGACCGAGGAGCGCGGCATCCGTGGCCAGGCCTCGGTCCAGGAGACCCAGGCGCTGGTGGAAGAGGGCATCGGCGTGCTGCCGCTGCCGATCCCGAAGGCGCTCAAGGAACCGCTGCAGTAACTCTTTGTCGCGGCGAGATGTCCACAGCATCTGTGGACAACGCTGTGGGCTCGTGGGGGGTGAACGACGCCGAGCCAATGCCGACGCGGCCTCGGGACGCAACGCCTGCCAGACAGGCAGGTCTCCGACCCGACTGTCATTCCCAACCCCCTGACTGTCATCCCCGCGCAGGCGGGGACCCAGGGCGTTCCTGGTTTCGCTTGCAATCCTGGCCGGCACGGCCGCCGGCCGGGCCAACCGGCATCCCCGCGAAGAACACTTCAGCGAGCCGCAACAGCCAGCAGCTTCGCCACCCCGGCCCGCGCCTGCGCCCCGAGCCGAAATAGAGCTGGACTACCCTCCGCGCTCCGCGCTCCGCGCTGCGGGATTCGCCTTGGGGTGCCCGGTGGCTCATACCGGCACCTTGCGCAGCGACGAGCCGCGATGCACTTCCTCCTCGCCGTGGGCCCGCAGCAGATCCAGTGACTGCTTGCGGATCACCAGCCCCGGCTTGTCCGACGGCATGTGGAACTCCACCTTGCGCGCGGTGTCGACGCAGGCGTCGGCATCGGTCGCTTCCAGGATGTCGCGGTCTTCGGCGGTGATGGCCGCATCCCACGCGATCAGCTCGCTGGTGCTGCAGCTGTCCTCGCTGTCGTTGCGGTACAGCCATTGCACCAGCATCATCCGCTCGTCGTCGATCGGCGTTGCACAGTTGTAGATGATGTGGTCGATGCCGCTGGCCGGGTAGCTGCAGCCGAACCGGCGACTGAATGGCAGGTAATAGCGGTTGACCAGGTGCCGCTCGGTGATCGGCTCGGTGGTGCCCGTCACGCGATGCCCGGCTTGCGGATTGCGGATCGGCACCCGGGTCTCGGCCTCGAAGCCATCGTCGGTTTCGCTGAACTGGTAGGGCGCCGGCTTCGGGTTCTCGAGGGTGCCGAAGTTGGCGTTGTGCACGTAACGTGGATCACGGCAAGGACCTTTCAGGAGAAGAGGAAGACAGCGGCACGCCGCCGCGCAGCACGACGCGCTGGCCGGCGCGCGAAGGCCAGCCCCATGCGTCGGTGGCGGTGAAGACGACGAGATCCGCCGGCGCGCCGGCGAGCGTCGGCTGCGAAACGAACGAGCGCTGCAGCCAGTCGGCGCGGCACAGGCTTTCGGACCAGACATCGAACGGCCGATCGAGTTGCGCGGCCAGCACACCGGCCGCCAGCGCTTCCAC
>JAJAZH010000376.1 GCA_026785815.1 Ramlibacter sp.
CCCCACCGCCGCCGCCCCCGTCCCCCACCCGGGTCAACCGGGCGGGGCCGGGGCCGCGCACGGGGCCGGGAAAGTGCTGGCTGACCAGAGCGATGCACGCCGTGTGGTGGGTGGCGAAGGTCAGCGCATGCAGCACCTGGGCAATCAGCAGCGCCGCTAACGAAAAACCGAGTCCGCCGGTGATCGCCATTCGCAGCACCATGGCGGCGCCACACACCACCAGCCAGCTCGACATCGGCAGGAGGACGATGAAGCGCCCCTGGTTGAAGAACCAGGCAATCTCCACTGCGACCGACACCGCCCACAGCAGGCCGATCATCGCCTTGTCGTAGCCCAGCGCATCCAGGTAGAGCGAGAAGAAGCCGTAGATCGCGAAGTGCGCCATCACGTGGAACAGCAGCGATGCGAAGAACCAGCGCACGACCGGCTGGCGCAGTACCGGCGCCACCGGTTCGCCCAGCTGCGGCGCGTCCGCCTGCGGCGGCTCCCGCGTGTCTGGCAGCCACAACGTGCACAGCAGCACCAGGCCGAGGCTGAGCGCCGACCATGCCGGGAAGCTGGCCAGGCCGAAGCGTTCGAACCAGGCGCCGGCGGCGAACACCGTGACCAGAAACCCGGCCGAGCCCCAGAGCCGGATCCGACCGTAGCGGCCCCAGTCTCCGGCCACCAGCTGCGCCATCGCAGCCTCGGTCAGCGACATCATGGAACTGGTGTGGGTGAACAGCACCAGCAGCACCAGCGCGATCCACCAGGGCCCGCCATCGATCCACAAGCCGGCCGATGCGACCAGCGCCACGGCGGCGCTGATGCGCAGCAGGCGCACCCGCTCGCCGGTGTGGTCGGACAGCGCACCCCAGGCATAGGGCGCGAAAACGCGGGTGAAGGACTGGACCGAGGTCAGCAGGCTGATGACGACGATCGGCAGACCCAACTCCTTCAGCCACAGCGGCAGGTAGGGATTGAAGAAGCCGATATGCGCGAAATAGCTCGCGGACAGCGCCGCGAACGGCACCAGCGGACTGCGCATGGTCCGCGGCTAGAGAAAAGACGCCTGGATCGGGGCCAGCGGCGGATCGACGTCGGCGTTCTGGGCCCGCTGCCGCAATGCATGCTCGATCACGACCAGCGCCAGCATCGCTTCGGCGATCGGGGTCGCGCGGATGCCGACGCAGGGGTCGTGCCGCCCCTTGGTGATGACCTCGGTGGCCTGGCCCTGCAGGTTGATCGTCTCGCGCGGGCTGACGATCGAGCTGGTCGGCTTGATCGCGATCGACACTTCCAAATCCTGGCCGGTGCTGATGCCGCCCAGCACGCCACCGGCGTTGTTGGTGCGAAAGCCCTTGGGCGTCAGCGAATCGCCATGGGTGGTGCCGCGCTGCATGACGCTCTCGAAGCCGGCGCCGATTTCGACGCCCTTCACGGCATTGATCCCCATCATGGCCCAGGCGATATCGGCGTCGAGCTTGTCGAACAGCGGCTCGCCGAGCCCGGTCGGCACGCTCGACGCCGTCACCCGGATGCGCGCGCCGCAGGAGTCGCCGGCCTTGCGCAGCCGGTCCATGTAGGCCTCCAGCGCCGACACGTCGGCCACCGGCGCGAAGAACGCATTGCCCGCCACATGCTCCCAGCTTTCAAACGCGATCGGCAGCTCGCCGATCTGCTCCATGCAGCCGCGAAACAGCGTGCCATATTTTTCCGCCAGCCACTTCTTGGCCACCGCCCCGGCGGCGACCATTGGCGCGGTGAGGCGGGCCGAGGCCCGGCCGCCGCCACGCGGGTCGCGCCGGCCATATTTCTGCAGGTAGCTGTAATCGGCATGGCCGGGACGGAAGGTCTGCGCGATCTCGCTGTAATCCTTGCTGCGCTGGTCGGTGTTGCGGATCAACAGGCAGATCGGCGTTCCGGTCGTGAGGCCCTCGTAGACGCCCGACAGGATCTCGACCTGGTCGGCTTCCCGGCGCTGGGTGACGTGGCGGCTGGTGCCGGGACGGCGCCGATCCAGGTCGCCCTGGATGTCCGCTTCCGACAGCGCCAGGCCCGGTGGGCAGCCGTCAATCACGCAGCCGATCGCCGGTCCATGCGATTCGCCGAAGTTGGTGACGGCGAACAGAGTGCCGAAGGTGTTTCCGCTCATGGCTTCGATTATTCCAGAGCGGATGCGCGATGCCGTGCTGCAGGCGCGCTGACTTAAGCGCGCGGCGCTTCTTCCTCGCCGCCGGGCCAGTCGCGGATATAGGCCTTGAGCATCCGGTTCTCGAAGTTCTGGCTGTCGACCACCGCCTTGGCGACGTCGTAGAAGCTGATCACGCCCATCAGCATGCGACGCTCCATCACCGGCATGTAGCGCGCGTGGCGGTCCAGCATCATCCGGCGCACCTCGTCGAGGTCGGTCTCCGCGGTGCAGGTCAGCGGATGGTCGTCCATCGCGCTGCGCACCAGCGTGCCGCCGACGGCGCCGCCGTTCTTGACGATCGACAGGATCACTTCGCGGAAGGTCAGCATGCCGCCCAGTTCCCCGTGCTCGATCACCACCAGCGAACCGATGTCCTTTTCGGCCATGGCGTCGATGGCGCGCGCCAGCGGCTCCTCGGGCGTGGTGGTGTAGAGGGTATTGCCCTTGACTCGCAGGATGTCGCTGACTTTCATTGGGAACCTCCCGAGGCCCGAGAAGGCCGCCATCGAACCAATATAGCCCACAATCCCAGGCGTCACAACGAGCGGGGGCGACCCCCGAGGAGACCCTATGCCCGGCTATTCCGACCCCGGTTTCGACACGCTGGCGCTGCATGCCGGCGCCGCGCCCGACCCGGCGACCGGCGCGCGCGCGGTGCCGATCCACCTGACCACCTCGTTCGTTTTCGAATCCAGCGACCACGCCGCCGCCCTGTTCAACCTCGAGCGCGCGGGCCATGTCTATTCGCGCATCAGCAATCCCACCAACGCGGTGCTCGAGCAGCGCGTCGCCGCCCTGGAAGGAGGGATCGGCGCGATCACCACCGCCAGCGGACAGGCAGCGCTGCACCTGTCGATCGCCACCCTGATGGGCGCCGGCTCGCACATCGTCGCTTCCACCGCGCTGTACGGCGGCTCGCAGAACCTGCTGCACTACACCATGCGGCGCTTCGGCATCGACACCACCTTCGTCAAGCCCGGCGACATCGACGGCTGGCGCGCGGCGGTGCGGCCCAACACCAAGCTGCTGTTCGGAGAAACCGTCGGCAATCCCGGGCTCGACGTGCTCGACATCCCGGTGGTGAGCGCGATCGCGCATGAAGCCGGCGTGCCGCTGCTGGTGGATTCGACGCTGACGTCGCCTTACCTGATGCAGCCGCTGCAGCACGGCGCCGACCTGATCTATCACTCCGCGACCAAGTTCCTGTCCGGCCACGGAACCGTGATCGGCGGCGTGGTCGTCGACGGCGGCAGCTTCGATTGGGACGGGCCGAAGGCCGCGGGCCGCTTAGCGGAACAGACCTCGCCCTAAGAAGGCTTCCACAACATGGTGTTAAGCGAGGAGTCGACCGTCCGCGCCATGCAGGAGCGCGCGCGCCCCGAAGGCTTTCGCCACTTAGGG
>JAJAZH010000377.1 GCA_026785815.1 Ramlibacter sp.
CGCTAGGCAATGGTTAGGGCCCGGTTCGCCCTTGACTGGTGCATTCTGGACGAAGCACCACCGCTGTGCGCTGAAGTCAACGCACCAACTCGGGGCCCAGCTTGACTCCTAGTTTCAGCAGGCCGGCCAGCAACTGTGCGTACGCCGGCTCGACGCGGGCCGGTTCGCCCTTGACGCCCAGGTCGATGTGGCGGCCGTACTGCGGATGGTCCACGCTGGGCAGGCTGAACACCTTGACCCCCGCGTGATCGCGCTCGAGCTCCTCCATGAGCGGCGTCAGGGCGGCTTCCATCGCACCGAACACGATCACCGACTTTTCCACGTAGGCCGATTGCCGGGCCAGGTGCGCGTATTGCTGGTCCAGCACCCACTCCATCATCGGCCAGGCCATCACCGGGAAGCCCGGCACGAAGTGCACGTGGCCGACACTGAATCCGGGGATCTTGTTGTAGGGATTCGGAATGATCCGCGCGCCTTTCGGGAACACCCCCATGTTGAGCCGATGGACGTTGTCGGCGCGGTCGGGATCGTAGGTCGTGCCCTGCTCCCGGGCCGTGTCCTGCATCCGCTCCCGGATCAGCGCTTCCGCCTGGGGCTGCAGTTCGATCTCCACGCCCAGGGCCCGGCCGGCGCACTGGCGCGTGTGGTCGTCCGGCGTCGCGCCGATACCGCCGCAGGAAAAGACGATGTCACCCGAGGCGAAAGCGCGCTTCAGCGTCGCGGTAATCCGGTCGGGCGAGTCGCCGACGTATTCGGCCCAGTCCAGCTGCCGCCCGCGCGCGGCCAGCAGTTCGATCAGCTTGGGCATGTGCTTGTCGGCGCGTTTGCCCGACAGGATTTCGTCACCGACGATCACCAGCCCGAAGGCCGTGTTTTCAGGGAGTTGGAGGTTGGACATTCCCCGATGCTACCGGGCCGGTGTCCTGCCGGCGCAATTGCTCGAGCGCGGCCAGGCCGTAATGGGCGAACCAGAGCGCCGAGAAGGCGAACACCAGCGTGTAGATCCAGATCGCGACCGGAATCAGCACCACAAAGGCGGCGACGAACAGCACGCCCGACGCCCACACCAGCGTCGGCGCCGCCCCGAGGTACCCAGTGACCACACCCATCGCCAGCAGCCAGCGCCGGTGACGCCGGAACAGTTCACGCCGCTCCTGCTTGCTGGCGTGGTCGGCCAGCGCGTCGAAGGCCATCACGCGATAGGCCAGCCAACCCCAGATCAGGGGCGGCAGGACCAGGATCAGCGGCGGGACCAGCCACAAGGGCATTGATACCAGCAGTGCGATGAGCGCCAGCACGGTGGAGCCGATTGACCACAGGACGCTGACGACAAATGACCCGCCCCGCTTGCGCTCGAGTTGTGGAAAGCGGCGCTTGCCGACCATGGCCACCAGCGCCGGTGCCATCAACAACGCCACAACCAGCAGCGACATCAGCACCACCACCGGTGTCACCGCGAAAATCAGCACCAGCGGCGCGACCACGGTCTTGATGTTTCCGGCTCCCAGCTCCTGCAGCCACGCCGCCACCCGCACGAACAGGCCCCAGGATTCCAGCCGCAGAAACACCCCTTCCACCGCGGACTCCCAATAGAAGTAGCCCAGCCCAAGCGACAGGGCGACCATGATCAGCAGCGGCAACAACGACAGTGCAATCACTCGCGGGTGCAGGCAGTAGGCCAGTGCACGCCAGAACGAATCAAGGAACAAATTCATGGCCGGCAGCTTAACTGCGACCCGGCCCGGTTGCCGATTGCGGATGCGTCCGCTGGTCTGCCGCCTTACCATCGCCCGATGGAAACCATCCGGATCCAGGGTGTCGCGCTGGAAGTGGAGCGCGTGGCCCCAGGCCCGCATCGATCGCTCGCGCCGATCGTTTTTTTGCACGAAGGCCTGGGCTCGGTTGCAATGTGGCGCGACTGGCCGCGCGAAGTTTGTGCTGCGACCGGTCGCGCGGGCATCGTCTACTCCCGGCGCGGCTACGGCCGATCGGACACCGTGCCCGATGTCAGGGGCGCCGGCCGCCTGGCCGCCGACTACATGCACAGGGAGGCGTTCGAAGTGCTGCCCGAACTGCTGGCGCAGCTCGGGATCGCGAACCCGGTCCTGCTTGGCCACTCTGACGGCGGCAGCATCGCCCTGCTGCACGCCAGCCGCCATCCGGTCCGCGCCTGCATCGTGATGGCGCCGCACGTGATGGTGGAAGAGGTCTCGCTGCGCTCGATCAAGCAAGCCCGGTCGGCCTACGGAGCAGGCCTGCGGGAGCGGCTGATGCGCTTTCATTGCGATGTCGACACTGCTTTCTGGCAGTGGAACGACGTCTGGCTGAGCCCGGGTTTTGCCAGCTTCGACATCCGGCCGGAGTGCCGCCGGATCTGCGCCCCGCTGCTCGCGATTCAGGGCCATGACGACGGCTACGGAAGCATGCGCCAGATCGAGGAGATCGCGCCCACGCAAGGCAGCTTTGCAATGGAGAAGCTGGCAGACTGCGGTCATTCGCCGCATCGGGACCAGCCGGAACTGACCCGGCAACGGGTGACAGGCTTTCTTGCCGGCCGGCCCTGAAACGATCAGGCCCGCAGCGCGGCCAGATCCTGCGCGGACAGCCAGCGCCATTGACCCGGCTCGAGTTCCGGCGGCAGCACCAGCTCGCCGATGCGGGACCGATGCAGTCCCTCGACCCGGTTGCCGACCGCGGCCAGCATCCGCTTGACCTGGTGGTACTTGCCTTCGGTCAGCGTTAATCGCAAATGATGCTCGCCAGCAATTTCGCAGGCCGCCGCGCGCACTGGGCGCGGGTCGTCGTCCAGCACCACGCCCGCCATCAGGCGCGAAGCCTGTGACGGATCGAGCGGATGTTTGGTCGTGACCTCATAGACTTTTGGCACGTGATGGCGCGGCGAGTTCATGCGATGAATGAACTGGCCGTCGTCGGTCAGCAGCAGCAGGCCGGTCGTGTCCTGGTCCAGCCGGCCGACCGCCTGCACTCCCTGCACGGCGCCCTTTTGTGGCCGCTGACGCAGTGGCGCCGGCAACAGGGTGTAGACGCTCGGGTAGGTCGATGGCTTCTGCGAGCATTCGGTGCCGGCCGGCTTGTGCAGCACCACGTAAGCTTTCTCGTAGAAATGCCAGGCCCGTCCCTGCACCTGGAACTGCAGGTCGGCTGGATCGAAGTCTTCTGCCGGCTCCCGCCGGGCCTGCCCGTCGACCATCACCAGGCCCTGCTGGATCAGTCCGGCGCAAATCCGCCGGGTGCCGAAACCCTGCGAGTAAAGAATGTCCTGCAACTGCATGTGATGAGTATCGCAAAGGGTCGGCGCGGGCCGACATGACGCATCTCGACTTTCCAATGCACCATGGTTCGAGCGCGTGAGAAAGCGCCAAGGCCGACAAGAAACGCAAGCCCCGCGACAGGTTTCGCTAGCGCCTCACAGCAGCGGCGGCAAGCAGTTCCCGCTCGAGCGGCGACAGCTGCTGTCCGACGCGATGCAGGTCGGCATAAAGCCGCTGGCGAGTCAAGATGTCCGGTTCGGCGCTGATGCGCGTGCGCAGGTCGTTGCGCTGGATCTGCAGTTGCGCCACGCGGTCGTTGAGGGCCGCGAGTTGCGCGGGTGAAGATGACACCACCCGGATCCGTTGCTGACTCGCCGTCGGATCCCAGTCCCAGGCATCCCGAACCGTGGAGACCGTGGAGCAGCCGGCCAGCATGAGTGCGGCAGCAATGGGAAAGATCAGTTTCATGGGGACTCCGGCGCTTCTGGAGCATCGATCCTAAAAGAAAAAGGCCGCCCGCAGATGTTGCTGGCGGCCTTGGACGATCCTTTGGGCAGATCGGACGCATTCAACAGCGCTGCCTTGGCCTCACCCCAGGAAATGCTTCGCGACGAAGGTGTACCGCGGGATGCCGAACAGGATGTTCAAAGGGAACGTGACGCCCAATGACAGCCCGAAGTAGAGCGAGGGGTTCGCCTCGGGGATCGCGTACCGCAAAACGGCGGGCACGACGATGTAGGAGGCACTGGCTGAGAGCACCATCAGCAAGGCGACATCTGCCGCAGGCAACTGCAACAGGATGGAAAGTGCCAGCGCGATCGATGCGTGAACCAGCGGGCCGACGCTGGCGTAGGCAATCACGACCGGCGACTTGGTCAGGACAGAGCCGAAGTTCTTCGCCACCATGAGCCCCATCCGTGCCGCTCAGGCCTGACTGCGCCAGCGCAAATCCGCCCTTGAGGCCCAGCGCCATCAACAAGTACAGGGCCAAGAACTTCGAAATCGCCGGTGGGATTTCGAGGTTGGATTGAGCGCGCCTGCCAGCACGCCAAAGACGAAAAACAGGATTGCGGGGTCGAGTAGGTTTTTCATTGGAGTTTTCTTCTGGCACCCATCCTATGAACTTCAATCAATCAAGTAAAATCGATTCTTCAAGGTCTATCTATAGATATAAATC
>JAJAZH010000378.1 GCA_026785815.1 Ramlibacter sp.
TGGTCTCCCCAAGGGGCAGCCGATGGACGATATACGGGCCGAGTTCTGGGAAGCTTTGCGGCACTTGTTTCCGGACAATGCCGTCGCCGTTGCGCTCGAGCAGGGCGATCTCCTGATCTCGTGGAAAACCGACGACGATCCATTCCGGCCCAACAAGCGGTCGTCGCCAATCTACCTTCGCTTCGAAACAGCTTTGATGACCCAGATGCGGCTGGCAGCGCCGGCTGCCCGCGAACTTCTCACTGCACGCGAGGTGGAGACCGTCAAGGCCGGACTTTGGGGTTACGAGCCTGACGATCCGCTGCTCAACGCCAGATTCATCGTCTTGGGCTAATTGACGCAGGAAAGGAGTTCAGCCCGCGGGCAGAGCCGGCGGGCTGAGTGCAAGTGCAGCGGGCGAAAGCCGAACTGCAGCGGGCCGAAGCCCGCGTGCTTTTAGTTGCGATCGGCGCGGGCGACACGCATCCGTGCGGGAGCCTGAGCCGGCTCCATGGGTGCGGCACCCATGGTCTGGGCGGGAGCGGGCGTGGCTTCCACCTGGGCTGCGATCACCGGTGCGGGAGCGGGCATCGGTGCCTGGACGAACACCGGAGCCGGCGCAACATAAGCCACTTCCGGTTGACGGACGATGATGGCGGTGCGAACCGGCTCGGTCAGGCCGGGGACGCCGGTCTCACCCATCGAAGTCATGTGCGAGCTTTGTTGTCCGGCGCCGAGAGCCGGGTTGGCGATGTACGGGTTCGGGGGAACGCCCTGGGCGACAGCGACGCCGATTGCTGCGACAGCGGACACACCGGCGATGAGGCCGACGATTTTGGAAGTTGCGGACATGAGGGGTACTCCTTGAAGATCGATTGAAAAATGACGTGCCACGTGTTTGGCAGCAAATGAACCTTAGGTGCCGATGGGCGGCCGCCACGTCAGGTCCCGGCCATTGCACCTGTGGGACAACACCGGTCGAACCTTTGGACAAGTCTCGCAACACTTGTTCCAAGGGACGTTACGTGTCGGCTCAATCCGGTTTGCACTGACACAGGAGCGGCCGGTTGGCCGAGGCGCAATCCAGGCAGCGCGCCTCACTGTGTGGGTGTCAATTGCATCCATGAGGCCGCCATGAAACCCGATGAAAATCCGGTCCCCGAACCGATTCCTCCACACAATCCCGAGATCGCTCCGTCACCGCCGCCGACGGAAGATGACC
This sequence comes from Ramlibacter sp., assembly GCA_026785815.1. Lineage (GTDB taxonomy): Bacteria > Pseudomonadota > Gammaproteobacteria > Burkholderiales > Burkholderiaceae_C > Ramlibacter. The sequence goes on from JAJAZH010000378.1 coordinate 1,202, forward strand.
GGCCGCCTGCGATCCCGGTGAAATTGCCCGGCGTGCCGCATGCGCCCGAACGGGTCGGCACGCGGTAACGGCACACGGGTTATTCGCGAGTCACCCGCACCAGTTCCTCACGCGAGGTCAGCCCCTCGCGCACCAGCCGCTCGCCGTCATCGCGCATCTGCGTCATGCCGGCGCCCAATGCCGCGGCGCGGATGTCGGCCTCGGAGGCGCGGTTGTGGATCTGGGCGCGGATCGAGTCGTTCGCCACCATCAGTTCGAAAATCCCGGTGCGGCCCTGGTAGCCGGTCTGGCTGCACTGAGGGCAGCCCGCGCCCGTGCATTGCACGCAGAGTTTGCGCACCAGCCGCTGCGCCAGGACGCCGAGCAGCGAGGAACTCAGAAGGAAAGGTTCGACACCCATGTCGATCAGCCGGTTAACGGCGCTGGGCGCATCGTTGGTGTGCAGCGTCGCCAGTACCAGGTGGCCGGTCAACGACGCCTGGATCGCGATCTGAGCTGTTTCATGATCGCGGATTTCGCCGATCATGATCACGTCCGGGTCCTGCCGGAGGATCGCGCGCAGCGCCATGGCGAAGTCGAGATCGATCTTGGCATTGACCTGGGTCTGGCCGATGCCCGGCAACTCATACTCGATCGGGTTTTCCACCGTCATGATGTTGCTGCTGGTGGCGTCGAGCCGGCTCAGCGCCGCATAGAGCGTGGTGGTCTTGCCGGAGCCGGTCGGTCCGGAGACCAGGATGATGCCGTGCGGCTGGGCGATCAATTCCAGGAAACGCCTGAGGGTTTCGCCCGTCATGCCGACCGACTCCAGGCTCAGCTTGCTGCCACTCTTGTCCAGCAATCGCAGCACGGCCCGCTCACCGTGCGCGCTCGGAAGCGTCGAGACGCGGACGTCGACTGCCCGGGTGCCGATGCGCAGCGAAATGCGGCCGTCCTGCGGCAACCGCTTTTCGGCGATGTCCAGTTCCGCCATGATCTTGAGCCGCGAGATCAGCGCTGCATGCAACGCGCGATTCGGCTGGACCACTTCCCGCAGCGTGCCGTCGACGCGGAAGCGCACGCTCGAGTGGCGCTCGTAGGGTTCGATGTGGATGTCGCTGGCGCCGTCGCGCGCGGCTTGCGTCAGCAGCGCATTGAGCATCCGGATGATCGGCGCGTCGTCGCTGGTCTCCAGCAGGTCTTCCACGGCCGGCAGCTCCTGCATCATCCGGGACAGGTCGGCGTCGTTCTGCACTTCGCTCACCACCGTGGCGGCGCTGGATTCGCCCTGCGCATAGGCCGCGCTGATCCGCTGGGCCAGCGCCGGCGGATCGAGTTGCTGCAGCGTGCCGACGGGATGCTTGCGCAGCACTTCGCTCCAGGCGCTGCGGGACGGCGCTCCCGAGTGCCACAGCACCAGTTGCTCGCCGTCGTCCTCGAGCAGCAGCTGGTTGCCGCGCGCAAAGGCGTAGGGCAGCGGGTAGCGCACGGCTTACTGGACCAGCGGCGGCAGCGGTGGCTGGCCCAGCCGGGGGTCGGTGCGCAGGGCCGGCAACACCGGTCCCGAGTTGACCGGCACCACGGTGCTGGCCGGCGGCTGCGCCGCTTCCTGCTTCAGGCGCATCAGGTCGTAACGGTCGATCGACAGTTCGTCGCTTTGCTGCGAATCGCGCACCACCACCGGCCGCAGGAACACCATCAGGTTGGTCTTGCGGCGGCTGCGGGTCTCGCTCTTGAACAGGTTGCCGAAGAACGGCAGGTCGCCGGCGATCGGCACTTTCTCCTGATTGCCCGCGTATTCGTCCTGCAGCAGGCCGCCCAGCACCACGATCGCCCCATCGTCGACCAGCACGTTCGATTCGATCGAGCGCTTGTTGGTGATGAGGCCGGTCGCCGAGTTGATCGACGAGGCCTGGACGCTGGAGACCTCCTGGAAAATCTGCAGCCGCACGGTGCCGTTTTCGCTGATCTGCGGCTTCACGCGCAGCGTCAGGCCGACGTCCTTGCGCTCGATGGTCTGGAACGGATTGACCGCCCCGCCGCCGCCAGCGCCGGTATTGGTGAACTGGCCGGTGACGAAAGGCACGTTCTGGCCGATCACGATCTTGGCTTCCTCGTTGTCCAGCGTCAGCAGGTTGGGCGTGGACAGAATGTTGCCGTCGCCGTTGGCCTCCAGGAAGCGTGCCAGGAATCCGAGCACGTAGACGCCGCCGATATTGCTCGCCACCCCGAAATTGAGGCCGGTCTTGGGCGGAACCTTGCCGGCCGCTGCGGTCGCCAGCGAGAAGATGTTGGTCCCGCCAATGCTGAAGTTGGTGCCCAGCAGGCCGATGTTGCGGTCGCCCTTGCTGCCGATCGGCCCCTGCCACTGGATGCCGAACTCCGCGGCCTTGTCGGCATTGACTTCGGCGATCAGGCTTTCCACGAAGACCTGGGCCCGCCGCGCATCGAGCCGGTCGATCACGGCGCGCAGCTGGCGGTACTGGGGTTCGGGCGCCGTGATGATCAGCGAATTGGTGGCCGGATCGGCCTGGATCTGGCCGCCGGTGGAA
>JAJAZH010000379.1 GCA_026785815.1 Ramlibacter sp.
GAACTTCATCGCGTCCTGGACGAAGAACACCGGCATGTTGTTGCCGACCAGGTCGTAGTTGCCCTCGCGGGTGTAGAACTTGACGGCAAAGCCGCGCACGTCACGCACCGTGTCGGACGAACCACGGGAGCCGGCCACTGTCGAGAAGCGCACGAATACCGGGGTGCGGGCTCCGACCTCCTGCAGGAAATCCGCGCGGGTGTACTCCGACAGCGACCGGTAGAGCTCGAAGAAGCCATGGGCGCCAGCGCCGCGGGCATGCACCACCCGCTCCGGAATCCGCTCGTGGTCGAAGTGCGTGATCTTCTCGCGCAGGATGAAGTCTTCCAGCAGCGTCGGCCCGCGCACGCCCGCCTTGAGCGAGTTGTGGTTGTCGGGAATGGCCACGCCCTGGTTGGTCGTGAGCTGGCTCTCGGGGCCCTGGCTGAAAGCCTCAAGCTGCTTGACCTTGGCGGCTGCGCTGTCTCCCGCCTTGGCTTTGCGCTGGGATTCCTGTCGGGGCTGGGCCATTCAACACTCCTGGGTGGCTGTTCGATAACAAAGAAAGAGGGGCCGGCGCTGGCGCGTGGCGCGGTCGGTGAAGCCATCTGTGCCACCGAGCTTAGGTGAATACTTGAGCCAGGCCCCGTAGCGACGCGCCTTGGCGTTGTCGGCCATGTTCGCAATCGACGGTAAGGCTTTTCCCACACGCCGCCTGACGCAGCGGCGCAGATCTGTTCCCGCTTCGCCTACATCCAACCGCCGGGGCGTCCTACCTGCATGAGCTGCCGGCGTGCGACATTTAGCGCCAGGAGTGCCACCATGCCAAAGCAACCGGACCAACAACCACGCCGCGCCAACCCCGCCTCACCATCGCCCCAGGGCAACACCCTTCCCGCACAGGGCGAAACCCAGGAACCGGTGCCGCGGACGCCGAACGAGCGCGACGAGTCTGCCGACAGCCAGGGCGCCCAGGAAGCGTCCGGTCAGCGGGTCGGCCGGCAGGCGCACGACGACGTTGAACGCGGCCTGGTCGACACCGACAAGGGGCCGGTGCTGGATGCGGCTTACGACCAGGTGCGAGACGGCGCGAGCGACCCGGTCAAGAAGTTTTCGCCTTGAGCTGCAGGCGCATGGCGTCGATGACGCCGCGGTAGTCCTGCTGGCCGAAGATCGCGCTGCCGGCGACAAAGGTGTCGGCTCCCGCAGCCTCGACCCGCGCAATGTTGTCGGTCTTGATGCCGCCATCCACTTCCAGCCGGATGTCCTTGCCACAGGCGTCGATGCGCTTGCGCGCCTCGCCGATCTTGCGCAGGGCGGAGTCGATGAAGACCTGGCCGCCAAAGCCGGGGTTGACGCTCATGATCAGGATCAGGTCGATCTCCTCGATCATCCAGTCCAGCACCTCCAGGCTGACCGCCGGATTGAAGACCAGGCCGACCTTGCAGCCGCGCGCCTTGATGGCTTGCACGCTGCGGTGAACATGCGCCGACGCGTCGGGATGGAAGCTGATGAAATCGGCGCCCGCATCGGCAAAGGCCTGGGCCAGCGCATCGACCGGCTGCACCATCAGGTGCACATCGATCGGCACCGCCGCACCGGCGGCCGTGATGGCATGCGGCTTCAGCGCCGAGCAGATCATCGGCCCGAATGTGAGGTTGGGCACGTAATGGTTGTCCATCACGTCGAAATGAATCCAGTCGGCGCCGGCCGCGATCACCGTTTTCACTTCGTCGCCAAGGCGCGCGAAATCGGCAGACAGGATGGAGGGAGCGATGCGATTGGTTTTGCTCATCTGCCGATTTTCGCAAATCGGCGGCCCGCAGGCAGCAGGTAACATCGACCCATGGCCAAGTACCAGTTCAGAGTCGAGGTCGAGCAGCGCTTCCTGCCCGAGCAATCAGCGGCCTCGCAAGGGGTTTTCAGTTTCTCCTACACCATCACCATCACCAACTCCGGCGAGGTCCCGGCGCAGCTGATTTCTCGCCATTGGGTGATCAGCAACTCGGCCGGTGAGGTCGAAGAGGTCAAGGGCCTGGGCGTGGTCGGGCAGCAGCCGCTGCTCAAACCCGGCGAGGCGTTCCAGTACAGCAGCGGCTGTCGCCTGCGCACCGCCACCGGCACCATGCAGGGAATCTATTTCTGCGTCGCCGAGGACGGCGAGCGCTTCGAGGTGCAGGTGCCGCCGTTCATGCTCGATGACGGCGCCCATCGGGTGCTTCACTGAAAAGTCCTCTCCTGCCCGCCGCTGGCGGGGGTTGCGACCGGCAATGAACGACCTCAAGCAGGTGCTGGACACGCTGGACGCCGACGCGCCGCTGGCGCAGCGCCACCTGTGGCTGATCGGCCTGCTCGACTGGGTGCGCGGCCCGCGCGATTCGACGCCGCAAGCCGCGGCCAGCCGGTTGCGGCTGTTCCTCGATGCACTGGCCGCACAGCCCCAACTGCAGGAACGGATGCGCACCTGGTGGCAGCTGCTGGCGGAGACGGTGGACGCCACCGCGCTGCTGGCCGATTTCGGCTTCGCTCCGCGGATGGCCTTCATCAGCGAATTCAACGAGCGACTGCGGCAGAAAATTCTGCCGGCGACTCCTGAGACCACCAACTCCGCCGAACTGTTCTCGCTGGCCATGCCGCGCGCCCGCGATGCGGCATGGGTGGCGGCCCTGGACATCGACACGCTGCAGCGGATCGCGGCGCTGATCGCGACGCCGTCGGCGGTGACCACCGGCCTGACCCTGTGGCAGCATGAACTGCTGGAGGCGATCAACTATTGCGCCAGCCAGGTCCGGGCCACCGGATTCGCCGCCGAACTGCGCCAGCGGATGAGCGCGCCGGCGCGCGAGATGCAGCCCTTCCACGAGCTGCCGGCGGACGTGGAAAGTTTTCGCGTGGCTTTCGTCGCGACTCCGCGCGAGCCGATCGCGCTGGAAACTGCGGCGGCGCGACTGCGCGAGCGGCTGGAAGCCTGCCGGCAAGCGGCGGCCAGCGTCTACCCGCATCTGAACGAGCACGGCATTTCGGTCGGCCTGGTGTTCCTGTTGCGACAACTGCGCGAGCGGGTGCTGCGGATCCGCGAGCTGATGGACTGCCTGATCGGGGCGGCGCCGCAAGCCAGCAGCGCCCGGCTGGTGTCGAGGCTGGCCACGATGGGACATGAAAGGCGCAGCCTGCGCGCGTTGTTCGCCGCCAATTCGTCACTGCTGGCCGCCAAGGTGACCGAGCGCAGCGCCGAGGCCGGCGAACACTACATCACCCGCTCGCCGGTCGAATACCGGCAGATGCTGCTCAAGGCCGCCGGTGGCGGCGCGGTCACCGCCGTCACCACGCTGCTGAAGTTCGCGCTGGCGACGCTGGGACTGGCCGCGTTCTGGGGCGGCTTCTGGGCCGGCGTGCTGTATGCCGGCAGCTTCGTCCTGATCCAGCTGATGCACTGGACGCTGGCGACCAAGCAGCCGGCCATGACAGCACCGGCGATGGCGGCCAAGCTGAAAGACCTGACCGAACCGCAGGCGGTCGAGGAATTTGTCGATGAAGTGGCCAACCTGATGCGCTCCCAGGTTGCAGCGGTGCTCGGCAACGTCGGCCTGGTAGTGCCATGTGTGCTGCTGCTGGCTTTCCTGATCCAGCTTGCCAGCGGTGGCGCGTCGATGATCGGCCTGGAGCAAGCCGATCATGTCTTCGCTTCGCTGCACCTGTTGAACCCGCTCACACTGTTGTTCGCCGCATTCACCGGCGTGCTGCTGTTCGCCTCCAGCCTGATCGCCGGCTGGAGCGAGAACTGGTTCGTGCTGCACCGGCTCGACTCGGCGATGCGCTACAACCCGCGCATTACCGCGGCACTGGGCATCGAACGGGCAGCGCGTTGGGCCGATTTCATGCGCAGGAACGTTTCCGGCTTCGCTTCCAACATCTCGCTCGGCATGATGCTCGGGCTGGTGCCGCCGGTGCTCGACTTCCTCGGGCTCGGGCTCGAGGCACGGCATGTCACCTTGTCGGCTGGCCAGCTGGCCGCCGCGGCCGCCGCCTACGGCCCGCAGGTGCTGCAGATGCCCGAGCTCTGGTGGTGCGTGGCAGCGATCCCGCTGATCGGGATGGTCAACCTGAGCGTCAGCTTCTACTTCGCTTTCCGGCTGGCGCTGCGGGCGCACAGCGTCGGCGGGGTCGACCGCTTGCGGATCCGGCGCTCGATCCGCTCGCGCTGGCGGCGTCGTCCGCTCAGCTTCTTTTTGCCGGTCTGAATGGGTACAGTGCGCCTGGGACCTTCACGCACATGAATGAAATCACGGCCATCTGGGCCGAATGGCTCAAGCCATCTGCCGGCCTGCCGACCGTGCAATGGTCGCTGCTGCTCGGCATCGCCGCGGTTGCCGGGCACTTGGTGCATCGCTACCTCGGCCTGCCCAAGCTGATCGGTTATTCGGCCGTCGGTGCGCTCGCCGGCCTCGCCGGATTCACCGGCGCGGTCTGGCCGCTGCAGGGAATCGGACTGTTCCTGCTGGAGCTGGGCGTCGCGGTGGTGCTGTTCGAGGCCGGCGGCCGGATCCCGTTGCGCTGGTTCCGCCACAACCCGATGGTGCTGTTGCAGAGCCTGCTCGAATCGTTGCTCACGCTGCTGCTGGTCTATTACGCGATGCGCGGCCTGGGCGTGCGTGCCAACGTGGCCGAAGCCCTGGCGATGGTGGCGATGGCGGCGTCGCCGTCGGTGCTGAGCCGGATCGTGATCGACACCCGCGCTTCGGGGCCGGTCACCGAGCGGGCGATGGTGCTATCGACCCTGAGCACGCTGTATGCGCTGACGCTTTGCAGTGCGCGCGCCAGCGTCCTTTATCGGCCCTCCAAGGAATGGTCGGACATGTTGTATCCGGTGCTGGTGGTGCTGGGCCTGTCGGTGGTGGTCGGCGCCGTCGTCGCGCTGGCGCTGCGGATCGCGCTGCGGGTGATGAGCCCGACCAGTGAGAACACCGCGATGCTCTTCATGGCGCTGGTGGCCGCCGGCACCGCGCTGGCATCCCACTTCGGCGGCTCGGCGCCGCTGGCCGCCTTGCTTGGCGGCATGCTGCTCAAGCAGCTCAATCCGCGTCCCTGGGCCTGGCCACGCCAGCTCGGAACAGCCGGTTCGCTGCTGACGATGCTGATGTTCGTGCTGGTCGCGGTAGTGGCTGCCAATGCGCGCTGGACGGCGCCGATCGCGTGGCTGGTGGCGGCACTGGTGCTGGCCCGCGGCGTGGCGAAGGTGGTCGGCGTCACCGCCGCCAACTGGGGCAGCGGCCTGAGCTGGCGGCAGGCTTTCTACACCGGCATGGCGATGTCGCCGATGTCGTCGGTGGCGGTGCTGCTGGTGTCGCAGTTCGCCAGCTCTGGGCCGGGCATGTCGATGCTGGCGCGCATCGCGTTGCCGGCGATCCTGTTGATGGAGGTGCTGGGCGCGATCCTGGCAACCATCGCAGTGCACCGGTCCGGCGAGAGCTCGCGGCCCTGGGGTCCGGACTCGAGCTTCACCCAACCGGGGGACCAGGATGGCCGGTGAATCCAGGTTCGACGCCGCAGCCTCCGCAAGTTCCCGGCGCGAAGGGGTGCTCGAGCCGTTCCGGCATTCGGCCGCGCTGTCGCTCGGCGTCGAGCTGGAGCTGCAACTGGTCAACACCAACGACTACGATCTCGCGCCCTATTCCGACGAGATGCTGCGGTTGATGTCCAGGGTCGCGCTGCCCGGCGCGGTGGTGCCGGAGATGACCTCCAGCATGATCGAGATCTCCACCGGCGTGTGCCAGTCGTCGGCGCATGTGCTGGGCGAGCTGACCCAGATCCGCGATGCGCTGGTCAAGTGCGCCGACAAGCTCAACATCGCCATCGCCGGCGGCGGCACCCACCCGTTCCAGCAGTGGCACGAGCAGCGGATCTACGACCGGCCGCGCTTTCACGAGCTGTCGCAGCTCTATGGCTACCTGACCAAGCAATTCACCATCTTCGGCCAGCACGTCCACATCGGCTGCCCCGACGCCGACAGCGCGCTGCTGATGCTGCACCGCATGTCGCGCTACATCCCGCACTTCATCGCACTGTCGGCGTCGTCGCCGTTCGTGCAGGGCCAGGACACGCAGTTCGATTCGGCGCGATTGAACTCGGTGTTCGCCTTCCCGATGTCGGGCCGTGCGCCCTACACCCTGAGCTGGACCGAGTTCAGCGCCTTCTTCGCCAAGACCACGAGAACCGGCGTGGTCAAGAGCATGAAGGACTTCTACTGGGACATCCGGCCCAAACCCGAGTACGGAACGATCGAGATCCGGGTCTTCGACACGCCGCTGACGATCGAGCGGGCAGCGGCGCTGGCCGGCTACGTGCAGGCGCTGGCTTCCTGGTTCCTGCACGAGCAGCCGTTCATGCCTCTGGAAGACGATTACATGGTCTACACCTACAACCGGTTCCAGGCTTGCCGCTTCGGGCTGGACGCGGTCTATGTCGACCCGGTCAGCGGCGAGCAGATGGCGCTGCGCGATCACATCGCGGCGACGATCGGCCAGATCGGCGCCCATGCGCTGGCGGTCGGCGCCGCGCCCGGCATCGAGCTGCTGCGGCAGTCGGCCGAGATGGGCGCCAACGACGCCCGCTGGCTGCGTGAGCGCCAGGCGCGCGAGCGGCTGCTGGCGGAAGTGAGCCGGCAGGCGACGGAACGGTTCCGCGGCCGGGTCTAGGAGCCGATCACCTGGCAGTCGCCGGTGCCGCCCACGATATGGCGCACCTGCTGCGAGAGGGAGCCGAACACCTTCGCGCCCGGGTTGCCGGTTCCGGCCTGACCCATCAGGATGCGGTCGCATTCCAGCTCGTGCGCCACCCGGGCGATCGTCTCCGCACTGCGGCCCACTCGCACGACGGTGGTGTAACGCACGCCCGCCGCATCGAGCTGCGCGCGCGCGGGCAGCAAATCATCGGCGCCCGCCTTCAGCTGCAGCTGCTGCAGTTCGCCGCTGCCGAAGAACATCGCCACATGGCCGGACACCGCCAGCTGCACGCTCAGCAGGTGCACCGCCACTGGTTCCTTGCCGTTGATGCTGATCGCTTCCGCGACCGCGGCGCGAGTGCGCGCCGCATTGGTGGGATCCACCGGGATCAGGACTTTTCTCATGCTGCTCTCCTTGCGAATCAGTTGGCGGGCTGCTCTACTCCGCGAAGCAGCTCCTGCTGCGCGACGTTGCGGGACCAGAGCCACTTGCCCAGCGCGATCACGAGTACCGCGCCCGCGACCGGGGCGAGGGTGTGGAGGGTGTTGTGACTTGCCATCCAGCCGGTGACTGAGGGATCGGTCACGGCCATTTCACCGGCCACCCAGCCGAGCAGTCCGGCGCCGATGGTGATGATCGCGGGGAAGCGGGCCATCAGCTTGAGGATCAGGGTGCTGCCGTAGATGATCAGGGGGATGCTGATGACCAGGCCGATCACCAGCAGCGGCACGTTGCCCTTCGCGGCCGCGGCGACCCCGATGACGTTGTCCAGGCTCATCACCAGGTCGGCCACGATGATCGTCTTGATCGCTGCCACGAGGTTGGAATGGCCTTTCAGTTCTTCCTCGCCGCCGCCGCCCTTGAGCAGGCCGACACCGATCCAGACCAGCAGCACGGCGCCCACCAGCTTGAGGTAAGGCAGCGTGAGCAGGAAGATCGCGAAGAAGGTCAGCACGATCCGCAGCACGATGGCACCGACGCTCCCGAAGATGATCGCCTTCTTCTGCTGCGTCGGCGGCAGCGACCGGGAGGCGAGCGCGATGACGACCGCGTTGTCGCCGCTCAGGACGATATTGATCATGATGATCTGCCCGAGGGCGATCATGAACTCGGAGGTGGCGAACTCGAACATCTGGTCTCCTGGAATGGGTTGACGCCCCGGGTGGAGCCGTCGCATTCGAGGATAGGGAAGGCAGCTGACGCCTTTCTGCCGCCGAACTGTCAGCAACATGTCGCCAAGCTGTCGCCAGGCTGACCGCGCTCAGGGCGCGGAGCGGCTCACGGGGAAGAACACGCTGAAGGTGTTGCCGACGCCGTCGCGGTCTTCCTCCAGGGTGATCCGTGCGCCATGCAGGCTGGCGATCTCGCTCACGATGGCCAGGCCCAGGCCGCTGCCGTCGACGTTGCTTCCCAGCAAGCGATGGAAGCGCTCGAAGATGCGGTTCCTCTCTTCCACCGGGATGCTCGGGCCGTCGTCGCTGATGGACAGCCGGCCATGGCCGTCCTCGGCGCTGACGGCGACCGTCACCTTGCCATTGCGCTGGCTATAGCGGACGGCGTTGTCGATCAGGTTGTTGCCCAGCTCCCGCAGCCGGTCCGGATCGGCGTCGATCATGACCGGCGCACCGCCGTCGAAGCCCAGGTCGATCCCCGCCTTGATCGCCTGCGGCACCCACTCCATGCTGAGGTCGAGGGCAAAGGCGTTCAGGTCCAGCGCCTGCATCGATACCGACTCGGTGGCGCCGGGCTCGTTGCGCGCGAGTGACAGCAATTGCCTCACCAGGCGCGAGAGACGGTCAGCTCCGACATAGACCTGCGCCAGCGAATGCCGTATCTGGTCGGGGTCGGTCTCGCGCAGACCCATCTCTATCTGGGCCTTCAGCCCTGCCACGGGGGTCTTGAGCTGGTGGGCGGCGTCGGCGATGAATCGGTTCTGGAAGTCCAGCGTCTTCGCCAGCCGCTGCATCAGGTGATTCACTTCCTGCACCAGCGGCCGGACCTCGCCGGGGACCCCGTGCAGGTCGATCGGCGTGAGATCCAGGTGGGA
>JAJAZH010000380.1 GCA_026785815.1 Ramlibacter sp.
AGCGTTCCTGTTCTCCAGTCGCGGCATTTCCTGTCTGTTGCGGTAACCGGCCGACGGCTCGAATCGCCTGGTCCAGCAGCCGCCGTCGTTGTTCGATTGGCAGGTTCTCATCGAGCCATGCTGGCGGATCGCCGTGCCGACGCCAGCCGCCCCGGTTCAGTCCGCTGATGCGCTTGTTGTTCACGGCACACCTCGTTGCCGACGCGCGAGCCCGGAGGCATTCGCGGCAGTGGCGACAGTGCCCACAGTGGGCACTTCCTGTTGTGATTGATGCATGGACCCAATGTGACGCTAGCGCGCGTCAAAAGCAGTAGGAAGCGCGGGCCGACGCTTGTGGGCGCTCGCTTACGTGACGCTTTACAGACTTGTTCACATGCGCAACACAGCGGCGACATGGGTCCCGTCGACGATCAGTCCATCCAAGAAGCGCCTGGAGCGGACGTCGCCCGCGCCGCACCTACTCCCCCATGTGATGCCATTCGCTTTCGGGAAGGCTCTTCATGAAGGTGAAGACCTGCTGCAGGCAGCCGTGCGCATCGGCCCACTCGATGTGCTCGCGAAAGCACACGCGTTTCGGGATCGACGGCGTCGCGGCCCAGGCGGCATCGATGAGCGGGGGACTGGGCTCCCACGCTGAGCCGGACATTTTCTTGTCGGGCAGCATGTCGTAGAGCTGCTGCCAGCGGGCCGGCAGCGGGCAAACGCGGTTGTTGCGACGCGCCTCCACCATCACCTCCACCACCGACAGTTCGCGGCCGGTCGGCCTCTTCGGCACCGACTGCAGCGATGCCGGAACCGTCGCAGCGTAGCCGCGTTCCTCGGCGCTGTAACGCATCACGTCGGTGGGAGGGGCGGTGTCGGCGAAGCCGCGATTCTCGGAGGCCGCCAGATCCGTAAACAGCGCCCAGCTGGTGTCGGTGTCCTTCTCCTCGATCTCGGGCCGCGGGATCGGATCGCCGTGCTGATAGGGCGACAGGGTGCTGCCGTCGGGGCGTGCCTTGACGGGCGCCGGCCCGCTGGCGCCGCTGGCAACTTTTGGTTTGGGCTCATTCCGGATGAAACTGGCCCAGGGTTTTTTTGGTGTACTGCTCATAAGACGACGCCATGATTGACGTGGTTTCTTATAGCACCCCGCCACATTCGCTTGCGTGACAAAAAAAGGGTTTGCGGCCGTTTTTTCGCGGCCGTCAACCACTGTGATCCTGCCGATCAGCGAGCCGGCGAGCCGGCGAACCAAGTAGCACACCGCCGGGCCAGGACAAAGCCCCCCCGCGCAATGCCCAGCGGGGTTGTTTTACTTGGCGGCTGCGGGCCGATTGGCTTGGGTTCGCGCTGCAGTTGCGGGCGCGCTTTCACGCAGCGCTGCGTCGATCAGGGCATCGGCCATCCACAGGGCGATACGGTCAACCTCGCGGTCGGCCAGACCCCAGATGTCTTTCAGGATGACATAGGGCTCGATGCCATAGACCACCGACAGCGCGTGGTGCAGTCGATTGCGCGTGGCCGGCCGCAGCATGGGCGCCAAAGGTTCCAGGGCATGTTCGAGGATGCCGACCCGATGGCCGCGACGGTAGGGCTCTTCTTCCAGCAGCCCGGCGCGCTCCAGGGACCATTGCTCCAGCGACAATTGCGCCGCCGCGCGCAGTTGCGGCTCGAACTCCTTGAACCGCGGAAACGTCTGCTGAAACAGCTCGTGCACCCGTTGGCGACCATCCGGGTTGTCCGACGCGTTCTTGCGTACCGGCCCGAGCGAGTTGTCCACCACAGCGGTGATCAGCGCGCTGCGGCTCGGGAAATAGCGGTAGGCGGTGGCACGCGAGACCTTCGAGCGAAGCGCCACCTCGGCGACCGAAGGAACGTGCCCGCCAATCCGGATGATCTCCGTTGCCGTCTCCAGCAACAGTCGGTAGGTGGCGGCTTTGACCCCCCGTTCAGGCGGCGCCGCCGGCTCGCTCAGTTTGTGTTTGAGGCGCGTCAAAGGGTTTGTCCGTAGTCGAAGAAGGCCAGACTTCGCTTGAATCGGCTGTGGTTGGACATGCACAGTACACGCATCCCGATTTGAGACGCAAGTCTTAAATTAAGGATCTTCAAATCCCGAAGCGTCCGACACGAGCACGCAAAAACGGTGAGAGAAATGAGACTGATTCAATGCGGATAACTGGAACTGGGGCCGGCGCGACCCTGTGGGCAGCATCTCGGCTGATGGCCGCGAAGCGACGCCCCGGGGGCGTCGCCGATGCATCGGCGGGCGACATCGAGATCGGTGGTATCGGCGCCATCGAAAACGTTTCGAATCAGCCATGACCTTCCACCTGATCGACCGTGTCGCCGTGGAAGAAGAAGGCGAAGGTCCGGCTGTTGTCTGTGTGCATGGACTGGGGGGCAGTTCAAACACATTCACTGCGCTGATTCCGGCGCTGACGCGGCATCGGGTTGTGCGCATCGACCTTCCGGGCAGCGGCCGTTCGCAACGAGCCGACGGCCTGCTTTCGATCACTCGCTTTGCTGAAACCGTGCGCGAGGTTTGCGCACGACTGAAAGTGACGCGGGCGCACTGGATCGGCCATTCGATGGGCACCATCGTCTGCCAGCATCTTGCCGCGGAGCAACCGGGGCTGGTGAGCAGTCTTGCGCTGTTCGGTCCGCTGATGGCGCCGCCGGATGCTGCCCGCACAGGGCTGCAGTCGGGCTGCCAAGGCACGCGGTGAAGGTCTGGCGGGCATGCAGGAGATCACCGAGACACTGGTCCATGCGGCGCTTTCGTCCGACACCCGCCAGCGCCTGCCGCTGGCCGTGGCGTACGTCCGCGAGAGCCTGATGCGCCAGGAACCGGAAGCCTACGCGCGCAGTTGCGAAGCGCTGGCCGGCGCCCAGGCTGCGGCAGTTGAGCGCATCGAAGCGCCGGTGCTGCTGGTCACGGGGGACGAGGATGGCGTCGCGCCGCCGCAAGCGGTACGCACCATGGCCGAAAGATTTCACAGTGCCCGTGGCACCCGCGTGGTGGTGCTGCCCCGCTGCGGCCACTGGACCCCAATCGAGCGACCCGAGGAGTGCCAGCGCGAGCTGCGCGACTTCCTGGCCCAGAACGCAAGGAGCTGACCATGAGCGACACACTGTTCACCAATGTCAAGATTTTCGACGGCGGCGGCGAGGCGCCGTTCACGGGCGACGTGCTGGTGCAGGGCAACCACATCTCGCGCGTGGTCAAGACCGGCTACGGCGCCCGCTCCGCGCCAGTGATGGGCGCGCGCGTGATCGACGGCGCTGGCGCCTTCCTGATGCCGGGCATGGTCGAGGCGCACACGCACTTTTCCTGGAACAACCAGCCCAGCCTGGATGCGATCCAGCGCATGCCCCCGGAAGAGCACATCCTGTGGTGCGCCGAAGTCGCGAAGATCTATCTGGACATGGGGTGGACCTCTTGCGTTGGGGCGGCTGCGGCCAAGCCAAGGCTCGACGTCGTGATCCGGAACGCCATCAACGACGGCACCATCGTGGGGCCGGGGTATCTTGCAGCCAGCCAGGAAATCACGGTGCCCGGTGGCCTGGGGGACACCACGCAACCGCACCTGCCGCAGCACGAGTTCGCCTTCGGCGCCATTGTCAGCGGGGCCGAAGAGATGCGCCGCTGCGTGCGCATGTTCGCCAAGTACGGCGTGGATGCGCTGAAGATCAATCTCAGCGGCGAGTCCATCACCGGCATGCCCGGTGAGATGAGCCAGTTCACCGAAGAAGAGATCCGCGTCTGCGTGCAGGAGGCGAAGGCATGGGGCAAGCGCGTGCAAGCGCATGCACGCAGCTCCTGGTCGATCCAGCAGTGCGTCAAGCAGGGCATCGAGGTCATCTATCACGCCAGCTTCACCGACAGCGAAACGCTCGATATGCTCGAGGCCAACAAGCTGGCCCACCATGTGGCGCCCGGCCTGGCCTGGCTGATCAACACCAGCCACCACGCGTCGGCCTGGGGTTTGACCCCCGAGGTCACCAGGAAGATGGGCTACCACCGCGAGCTGGATGCGGCCATCGAGAGCATGAAGGCGATGCGCAAGCGCGGCATCCGCATCCTGCCCGGCGGTGACTACGGCTTCGCCTGGACGCCGCATGGCACCAACGCCAAGGACCTGGAGAACTTCGTCAAGTTCGTGGGCATGAGCCCGATGGAGGCGCTGTTGTCGGCCACCGCATGGGGCGGGCCGATGATGAAGATGGGCAAAACCATCGGGTACATCCGGGAAGGCTGCCTGGCCGACATCCTGCTCGTGGACGGCGACCCACTGGTCGACATCACCGTGCTGCAGGACAAGGCACGCATCCTGTCGGTGATGAAGGACGGCGAGTTCCACCGCGCGCCGCCCATGCGTGATAACCGGCCGCTGCGCAGCGGCGCGCCGGTCACCGTCAACCGCTGGTCTGCCTGAGGAGCGACGCCATGACCGACACCCTCTTCACCAACGTGCGCATCCTCGACGGCACCGGCACGCAGCCCTACGGCGGCAGCGTGCTGGTCAGCGGCAACCGCATCAAGCAGGTCGGCCGCAGCACTGCGCCCATCACGCCCAGTGGTGCCACCGTGATCGACGGCGCTGGCGCCACGCTGATGCCAGGCATGGTGAAGGCGCACACGCATATCAGCTGGAACGACGCCGCCACGCTGGCCGGCATCCAGACCATGCCGCTCGAAGAGCATGTGCTGTGGTGCGCGAAGGTGGCCAAGAAGTACCTCGAGTCAGGCTTTACCAGCTGCCTGGGCGCGGCCTGCGCCAAGCCGCGGCTGGACGTGGTGATCCGCAACGCCATCGACAGCGGGCAAATCCCCGGGCCGCGCTATCTGGCCGCAAGCCAGGAGATCACCGTCCTCGGCGGCCTGGGTGACGAGACGCTGCCGCACCTGCCCTTCCCCGAGTTCAGCTTCGGCGTCAACGTCACCGGCGCCGAAGAGATGCGCAAGGCCGTGCGCATGTTCCTGAAGTACGGCTGCGACAGCGTGAAGCTGAACCTGTCGGGCGACAACTTCGTGCGCGGCGCCGATGCCCACACCACCTGGATGACCGACGCCGAGGTCGCCGCCGCGGCCGAGGAAGTGAAGATGCGCGGCAAGCGCATCATCGTGCATGCGCGCTCCAACGCCAGCGTCAAGCAGGCGCTGCGCCACGGCATCGAGCTGATCTACCACGCCAGCTTCACCGACACCGAGTCGCTGGACATGCTGGAGGCCGTGAAGGACCGCGTCTTCGTCGTCCCCGGCATCGGCATCCTGCACGCGGTGCTGCATGAGGCCGAGCCCTTCGGCGTGAGCCACCAGACCGCGGTCGAATGGGGCTACCAGCAGGAATGGGACGCGGCGCTGGAGTCGCTGTCGAAGATGCACAAGCGCGGCATCCGCGTGCTGCCCGGCGGCGACTACGGCTTCGCCTTCAACCCGCATTTCCAGAACGCGCGTGACCTCGAGTTCTTCGTCAAGTACCTGGGCTTCACGCCGATGGAGGCGATCCGCGCCACCACCGTCTACGGCGGGCAGATTATGCTGCGCGGGCATGAGCTTGGCGCGGTAAAGGACGGCTGGCTCGCCGACCTGCTGCTGGTCGATGGCGACCCGCTGGCCAACCTCTCCATCCTGCGCGACCCCAGGCGCATCCTGGCGGTGATGAAGGACGGCGTCTTCGCCAAGCCGCCGCCGCTGCGCGCCGGCTTCGGCGAGGCGGCCCGCTTCGCGGCCCGGGGACAGGCCGGGTGACACGCAACGAGCGCCTGGCGACGGGGCTGCTGATCGGCGCGCCGGTCGCCGTCTTCTCGGTCTGGGCGCTGGCCGAGAACCCGCGTCTCTACGTCGTGACGCTGCTCAACAGCCTGACCTTGGCCTCGCTCTACTTCATCGTCGCCAGCGGCTTCACGCTCGTCTTCGGGCTGATGAGAAACGTCAACCTGGCGCACGGCTCGCTCTATCTGCTGGGCGGCTACGTCGCCTTCATCGTCGCCGAACGCACCGGCTGGTGGATCCTGGCGCTGGCCGCCGGTTTCACCGCCGCGGCGCTTGCCGGCCTGCTGCTCCAGGTGCTTCTGCTGCGCCACATGCAGGGCCAGGAGTTGCGCCAGACGATGGTGACGATCGGCCTGTCGATCGTCATCGGCGACCTGCTGATCTGGATCTTCACCGGCCAGGTGCACCAGATGGAAGCGCCCGCGTGGCTGCAGGGCCCGATCCGCGGCATCCCGCTCATCAAGGCGTATTCAGCCTACCGGCTGAGCCTGCTCGGCTTCGGCATCGCCATCGGCGTCGGCCTCTGGCTGCTCCTCAACCGCACCCGGCTCGGCGCCATGATCCGTGCCGGCGTCGACGACCGCGGCATGCTGGCCGCCGCCGGCGTCAACGTGAATCTGGTCTTCGCCATCACCTTCACGCTCGGCGCCGGCCTGGCCGGCTTCGGCGGCGTGATCGGCGCGGTGGAGCTCTCGATGGTGCCGGGCGAAGACACGCGGCTGCTGCTCGCCTCGCTCATCGTCGTCATCGTCGGCGGCATGGGCAGCGTCGTCGGCGCGGCCATCGGCGCGGCCATCCTCGGCCTGGCCGAGACCTACGGCCTGGCCTACGCACCTACCTACAGCGTCGTCTTCGTCTTCGTCGTGCTCATCGGGGTGCTGGCGTTCCGGCCGCGCGGCATCATGGGGCGGCCGGCATGAGGCGCCGGGCCGCTCAAAAGCCGAATACCGCAGCGCAGGGCGCGGAGGTTTGCGAATGAGCGCGGCGCAATGGAGGAGGGCGATGAACGCGGGCGCGGCCAGCGCGGCGCGCCCGGCGCCACTGGCCGGGCCGTCGCAGCTGCCGACGCAGCTCGAGGCGTCGGCGACGAGCCGCTTCGACGCGATGCGGCAGGCCATCGGCTTGCGCCACGTCGTCGCGCTTGCCGGCGTGCTGTTGCTGCCCCTGGTCGCCACGCCATTCATCCTGTTCCAGGTGGTCGCCCAGTCGCTCGTGCTCGGGCTCATCGCGCTGTCGCTCACCTTCCTCGGCGGCTACGGCGGCATGGTCTCGCTGGCCCAGATGACGGTGGCGGGCATCGCCAGCTACGCGGTGGCGATCCTCGGCTTCAGCAGCGCCACCGAGATCAGCCTGCGCTGGCCGTGGTGGGCGGCGATTCCGGTGGCGCTCGTGATCTGCACGCTCGCGGCCACGCTCATCGGCTGGCTCTCGGTGCGCACCGAAGGCATCTACACGATCATGATCACGCTGGCGATCGGCGTCGCCTTCTATTACCTGGTGCTGCAGAACTACAGCGTCTTCAACGGTTTTCAGGGGCTGCGCGAGATCTATCCACCGAAGGTCTTCGGCGTCGCCTGGCGCGACCCGGTGCCCTTCTATTTCCTGTCGCTCGGCTGTGCGCTGGCCGGCTACTTCCTCGTCCGATGGGTCGTCGGCGCGCCGTTCGGCATCGCCCTGCAGGGCATCCGCGACAACCCGCGGCGCATGAACGCGCTGGGCTTTCACGTCGTCGCGCACCGGGTCGCGGCC
>JAJAZH010000381.1 GCA_026785815.1 Ramlibacter sp.
AGCCGTGCTGCACGCCATCGCGCGCGCACGCTTGCGCGATCGTCGCGCCGCCTGCGCCGGCCAGGGGTGCTGATGCAGCGCGCGGCCTGGTCGCGCTGGAGGGCGGCGAGTTCACCATGGGGACCGACTCCGACGAAGGCTTCGCCGCCGACGGCGAGGCGCCGGCGCGGCGCCTCGCCGTCGAGCCGTTTCGCATCGCGCCGACCGCGGTCACCAACGCGCAGTTCGCCGCGTTCGTGCGCGCCACGCAGTACGTGACGCAGGCCGAGGCGCTGGGCAGCTCGTTCGTCTTCTACCTGCAGGTGCCGCAGCCGCGGCGCGATTCCATCCGCCAGGTGCCGGCCGGCCTTCCCTGGTGGTTGCAGGTCAAGGATGTCTGCTGGCAGCGTCCCGAAGGCGCAGGTTCGCACATCCGGGACCGATTGCAGCATCCCGTGGTCCATGTCTCCTGGAACGACGCCAGCGCGTATTGCGACTGGGCCGGCGTGCGGCTGCCGACCGAGGCCGAGTGGGAGTTCGCAGCCCGCGGCGGCCTCGAGGACGCGCGCTATCCCTGGGGTGACGAGCTCGAGCCTGAAGGCCAGAGGCGCTGCAACATCTGGCAGGGCGGCTTCCCGAACCAGCCGGCCCCCGGCTGGCAGCCGGGAACTATGCCCGCGCAGACCTTCGAGCCGAACGGCCACGGGTTGTTCAACATGTCGGGCAATGTCTGGGAGTGGTGCGACGACTGGTTCGACTCCGGGCGCCGCGCGCAGCGCGGCGGCTCGTTCCTGTGCCATGACTCCTACTGCAACCGCTATCGGGTGGCGGCGCGCGGCTCCAACACGCCGGACAGCTCGGCCAGCAACTGCGGCTTTCGCGTGGCGGCCGACGCGCTGCCCTGACGCCAGTTAAGCTTGGTTCCCGCCCACGCGAGGCCAGCTTGAACCCGCCGTCCCCCGAAAAGAATCTTCTCCCCGGCCTCGCGCTGGCCATCGCCGGTGCCATCGCCTTCAGCGGCAAGGCGATCATCGTCAAGCTGGCCTACCGCCATGGGGTCGATGCGGTCACGGTGATCATGCTTCGCATGCTGTTCGCGCTGCCGATCTTCGCCTTCATGGCCTGGTGGGCGGGCCGCGGCAAACCGCCTTTGTCTCGCAGCGACTGGCTGGGCGTGTTCGGCCTCGGCTTTTCCGGCTACTACCTGTCCAGCTTTCTCGACTTCCTCGGCTTGCAATACATCACGGCCTCGCTCGAGCGGCTGATCCTGTACCTCAACCCAACCCTGGTCATGCTGCTGACCTGGCTGCTGTACCGCAAGCGGATCAGCCGGCAGCAGGTGGCCGGCATGGCGATCAGCTACTGCGGCGTGGTGCTGGTGTTCGGCCACGAGGTGCGGCTGGCTGGCGGGCAGACCGCGCTCGGTGCTGCGCTGGTGTTCGCCAGTGCCGTGACCTATGCCGGCTACCTGGTGTACAGCGGCCAGATCGTCAAGCGCATCGGCTCATTGCGGCTGGTGGGGCTGGCGACCTCGATTGCCTGCGTCTGCAGCATCGTGCAGTACGCGGTGTTGCGGCCGGTGGGCGCGGCCTTCGACGTGCCGCAGCCAGTGTTGTGGCTGTCGCTGTTGAACGCGACAGCCTGCACTGCCGTTCCGGTGCTGCTGGTGATGATGGCGATCGAGCGCATCGGCCCTTCGCTGTCAGCGCAAAGCGGAATGGTCGGCCCGCTGGCGACCATCATGATGGGCGTGCTGATCCTCGGTGAGCCGTTCACGGCCTGGATCGCCGCCGGGACCGTGCTGGTGATCGCGGGCATCTTCGTTTTCAGCCGCGCGCCGCGCTGACTGGACCAAGCTGGATCGAACCCGGAAAAGCTAGCGCCGGCGGCTGGCCAGACGCTGCGAGAGCGGCATCGCCGGCTGACCGGCAAACCGGTCGAGCCGGTTGCCCATCGCCTGTTCCAGCTGTTCGAGGCGCAGCTGCGGGGCTGGGTGGGTGCGCAGCGACAGCGTGAACAGCGGGTTGTCAGGCGCGGCCGTCCGCAGTTGCTGCAGCACCGAAGGCAATCCGTACGGGTCCAGTCCCGCACTTGCCGCCAGCGCGACACCATTGCGGTCGGCGTCGAACTCGTCGTCCTGGTCCAGGCCATTCGAATACAGGTCGCGTCCGAGCGCCAGCAGTTGCGCCGATACTGCCCCGGCGACATTGCTGTTCAGTTGAGAACCGAGCAGTTGGGTGGCGATCCCAGCGCGCGCCTTGGCCCGCAGCGCCTTCAGGTGGTGGCGGTCGGTGACGTGGGTGATCTCGTGCGCCAGGATGCCTGCCAGTTCGGCTTCATCGACCCGATCGATCAGGCCCTTGGTGACGAAGACGTAACCGCCCGGCGCGGCGAAGGCGTTGAAGCCAGGGTCGTCCAGCACACCGAAAGTCCAGGGCAATTGCGGCCGGGCCGACTGCAGGCTGATCCAGCGTCCGAGCTGGTTGACGTAACGCTGCAGCGCCTGGTCCGGGTGCAAGGGCTTGCTGCCCAGCAACACCGCGGCAAGTTGGCGACCGATCTCGATCTCGCGCGGCTCGTCGATCTGATCCAGCGATTGCGTCAGCATCTGGATCAGGTCGGCGCCGCCTGCGCGGCCCCCGCCGACCTGTGGCAGCAGGGCGCCCAGTGGGTTGCCCGGCATGACCGGCGACGGAGCTTGCGATGGCCGGATGATGGAATTGAAGATTCCAAGAGCGCGGCCGGCGTCCTGGGCCCGCGCCGGCAGGATCGAAAGCGTCAGCAGCAGCCCGGCGCAAACCAGAAGGATGGATTTTTTCATTGCTGCTGCCCCGGGTCGGAGTTGCTGCCGGCTTGCGGCGATCGTTGCCGTGGCGGCGCAGCGAGTGCCGGCACGAGCGCCGCGGCCAACGGGGCATCGGCGGCGAATTCACGCGCACCGGCTTCGCCCTGCCGCAGTCTTTCCATCTGGGCGACGGCCGGCAGGTTGGGCTGGGCCCGTGCCAGGTCTTCGGCTTCCAGGCCGCGAATGCCGATGGTGGAGGTCGCGGTCCTCGGCGGCGCTGACGAAGGGCCGCGGATCAGGTTGGTGAGGCCGCGCAGGCCACCGGCCACCGGATTGCTGCCGGTCGGCGCGCTGGTGCCGGCGCCGGCTCCCAGCCCGGCCGGTCCGACGTCGAACATGTGGACCCAGCCGGCGACGCCGGTGCGGGTCTGCACCTGGATCCACGGGCCCTGGCGTTCGGGCAGTCGGGTCACCGGTTCCTGCGCCGGCAGCGACAGCAGGACGCGGCCGGTCTCGGCCGGTGCGGCACGCAGTTCCGCGCTGCGTTTGAGCACGGCGGGCTCACCCTGCTGGGCTCGCGCCGGTTGCCAAAGCAAGGACGCAAGCAAGGCCAGCGACAGGCCGAAGCCGGCCCGGGCCCAGGACTGTGAGGTCGCACGTATCATGGTTTGTTCTTTCAATCGGACGGAGACATTGTTATGGATTTGGGTATTGCGGGCAAATGGGCGCTGGTCTGCGGCGCGAGCAAGGGTCTGGGTTTCGGGTGCGCCCAGGCGCTGGTGCGCGAAGGCGTGCACGTGGTGATGGTGGCCCGTGGCGCCGAGGCGCTCGAGGCCGCCGTGCAAAAGCTGCTGGACGATCCGGCGCGGCCCAAGGACACAGCTGTGCAACACGTCGCCGCTGACATCACTACCCCCGAAGGCCGCGCCGCGGCGTTCGCGAAACACGCCGATTACGACATCGTCGTCACCAATGCCGGCGGCCCGCCCCCGGGCGATTTCCGCGACTGGGACCGGGATGCCTGGGTCAAGGCGCTCGACGCGAACATGCTGACGCCGATCGAGCTGATCAAGGCGACGGTCGACGCGATGGCGGCCCGCGGCTTCGGCCGGATCATCAACATCACCTCGAGTTCGGTGAAGGCGCCGATCGATGTGCTCGGGCTGTCGAACGGCGCGCGTAGCGGGCTCACCGGCTTCGTCGCTGGCGTGGCCCGCACCACCAAGCTGGCTTCGGCCAACGTGACCATCAACAACCTGCTGCCCGGCGTGTTCGACACCAACCGGATCCGCACCATGGCCGAAGGCCAGTCGCAGAAAACCGGCAAGCCGGTCGAGGTCATCCTGGAAGGCCGGCGTGCGGGGGTCCCGGCCCGGCGGCTCGGCACGCCCGACGAATTCGGCGCCACCTGCGCCTTTCTCTGCAGCCAGTACGGCTCCTACATCACCGGCCAGAACATCCTGATGGATGGCGGAAGCTACCCCGGCACCTACTGAAGTCGAGTGCACTTCGACCGCCTGATCCGCGGACGAAGGCCTCTCATTTCCTCGACGACACCACGATGCCGCCGACGATCAAGATGAAGGCGACGGCGTGGTACAGGTGCGGCAGTTCGCGCAGGAATGCGGCCGACAGCAGCGCGGCGAACAGCGGCGTCAGGTTGCCGAAGAAGCCGGCCACGTTCGGTCCGGCACGCTGGATGCCCAGACCCCAGCAGCGGTAGGCGATGATGGCGGGGCCGACTGCCACGAACAGCAGGGCGGCGGCCAGCTGCCAGCCCCACTCGATCCTGGCATCTGTCAACGCCCACTCGCCGGCCGCGAACAGGCCTGACCAGCCGAGGCCGAACACCACCTGCGCCATCAGAAAGGCCGCCCAGTCGGCGCGGATCGCCGGTGGGTCGCCCGGCCGCACCAGCAGCCAGCTGTAGCCCGCCCAGCCGAGCGTGGCGAGCAGCACGTACAGATCGCCGGGCACCAGCCGGACTTCGAGCAGCTCGGCCCAGTCGCCGCGGGCCAGCACCACCAGCACCCCTGCGATCGACAACACTGCGCCCGCCACCTGCCGCGGCGTGACCCGCTGGCCGAAGCCGAGAGCGCCGATGAGCAGCATCCACACCGGCGTGCTCGACGCCACCAGCGTCACGTTCAAGGCAGTCGATGTGGTGAGCGCCAGGTACTGCAGCGCGTTGTAGCAGCCGACGCCCAGCAGGCCGAGCAGCAGGAAGCGTCGCCAGTGGCTCCACATGCCGCTGCTGGGGCGCAGGACCCAGCCGGCCAGCGGCAACAGCAGCAGGAACGCCAGCGCCCAGCGCAGGAAGTTCAGCGTGATCGGCGGCACCAGTGGGGCGACCAGCCGCCCGACCACCGCGTTCCCGGCCCACAACAGCGCCGGGATGGTGAGCAGCAGGGCCGTGGATGGCGTCAGTCGCTGATTCATGGGAGCACCGACTGTATCGCCAGAGGGGAGGTTGGCGCCGCAGCGGCGCGGGCATGTGGGTCCGATTCGTGGCAGCATGGCGCAGTTTTTGCAACAACCAGGAGATCGCCATGAGCAGAGCCGTCCGCATTGACCAGAATGGCGGTGCCGAACAGATGAAGATCGTCGATGTCAATGTCGGCGAGCCCGCTGCCGGCGAGATCCGGATCCGGCACAAGGCGGTCGGCCTGAATTTCATCGACGTTTACCAGCGCTCGGGCATGTACCAGTTGCCGATGCCGCTGCAGCTCGGGATGGAAGCTTCCGGCGTGATCGAGGCCGTCGGACCGGGCGTGACGCACCTCAAGGCCGGCGACCGCGCTGCCTACGCTAGCCAGCCGCCGGGCAGCTACTGCGAGGTCCGCGTGATGCCGGCCAAGTGCGTCTGCAAGTTGCCTGACGCCATCGATTTCGAAACCGGCGCGGCGATGATGCGCACGGGCCTCACGGCGCAGTACCTGCTGAAGAAGACTCTGCCGCAGGGCGGCCTGCGGGAAGGTGATTACGTCTTGTTCCACGCGGCCGCCGGCGGCGTCGGCCTGATTGCCTGCCAGTGGGCCAAGGCGCTGGGACTGCAGTTGATCGGCACCGCGGGCTCCGACGAGAAATGCGCCCTGGCCCGGGAGCTTGGCGCAGCGCACGTCATCAATTACAGCAAGGACGATTTCCTGCCGCGCGTGAAGCAGATCACCGGCGGCAAGGGCGTGAAGGTGGTGTACGACTCGGTCGGCAAGGACACCTGGGACAAGTCGCTGGACTGCCTCCAGCCGTTCGGCCTGATGGCGAGCTTCGGCAACTCCTCGGGTCCGCCGGCTCCTTTCGCCCCCGGCATGCTGGGCACCAAGGGCTCGATCTATGTCACGCGCCAGACCCTTTTCAGTCACATCGCCACCCGGGAGAGCACGCAGGCAATGGCCGACGACCTGTTCGAGGCCGTGACCAGCGGCAAGGTCAAGATCCGCATCGACCAGCGTTATCCGCTGGAGCAGGTGCAGCAGGCGCACCGCGACCTCGAGGGGCGCAAGACCACGGGTTGCACAGTGCTGACGCTCTAGTAACGGCTGCTTACGTCGCGACTGAGCGGCATCTCCTACAGGGGGTTGGCTACGGAACTGGCAAAGCGGCGCTGCCCAGCGCTCTACAGTGGTTTCACTTTCAAGCGACCGGTGCGCCGGACAGAGCCCCCACAACCCATTGGAGACAGCCATGAAATTCAGGGCTTATATCGTCGAGGACAGCCCGGTGATTCGCGACAACCTGATCGAAACACTGAAGGAGCTGGCCCTGGTCGAACCGGTCGGTGTTTGCGATACCGAGCAGGAGGGCAAGCGTTGGCTGGCCCAGAACGACAGCGTCTGGGACCTGGCGATCGTCGACCTGTTTCTGCGTGAAGGCAGCGGCCTGAACATCCTCGAAGCCTGCCGCGACCGCAAGCCGAATCAGAAGATCATCGTGCTGAGCAACCACGCGACCAATGACGTGCGTTGGCGTTGCGCCCAGCTCGGCGCCGATGCGGTGTTCGACAAATCGACCGAAATCGATGCGCTGGTCGAGTACTGCATGACCGAACGCGGCAAGGTCGAGTCCTGCCAATGAGGCGCGGGACGTCAGTGCCGCTCGGCCAGCGGCATCTGGCGCAGCCGGCTGGGGGCCAAGGCGCCAGCCGAATCCAGGATCGGGTAGGCGATCGAGCAGATGTGCGAGTTGATGCGCTTGAGGTCACTGATCAGGTCGATATGGAGCGAGCTGGTCTCGATGCTCTGCACCGTGTTGCCGGTCAGCCGCACCAGGTGCGAAGCGGCGTAGGCCCGCTCCAGCTCCCCGAAGCGCATCTTTTCTTCCAGCAACTTCTGCGCGTCACGCACGTTGGCATTGAGGAACACGCTCATGCCGAGCCGCAGGTTGTCGCTCAGCCGGGCATGCAACTCGCAGATCTCCGCCATCCCGGCCTCTGAAAAACTGCGGCCTTTCCTGATCTTCTTGTCTTCGATGTCCAGCAGGATGCGCTCGATGATGTCGGCGACCTGTTCCATGTTGATGGTGAAACTGATGATGTCGGTCCAGCGCCGGCTCTCGTCTTCGGTCAGGGCTTCGCGCGAGATCTTGGTCAGGTAGTACTTGATCGCAGAATAAAGTTCGTCGACCGAATCATCGAGCCTGCGCAGTTCTTCGGCCAGCCGCAAGTCGTTGTTCTTGATCACAGTGAGCATGCCCACCAGCATGGTCTCGACCAGGTCGGCCTGGTGCAGGGCTTCGCGCGCCGCGCACGAAATCGCCAGCGACGGCGTCGCCAGTGCCGATGGATCGAGATGGTGGGGCCGACCGGCAACCTGCTTCTTGACCGGTTTTGGCAGCCAGCGCATGAGCAGCGCCGCCACAGGCTGCGTGAGCCCGATGAACAGCACGGCGACCATCGCGTTGAATCCCAGGTGCGACAGGACGACCACCGTGGTCGCGTCACCGAGGTACGGCCGCACGAATTTCAGCCACAGGCCGATCATCGGCGCCGCGATCAGCACACCGACCAGCTTGAACATCAGGTTTCCCAGCGGCGCGTGCCGCGCTTCCACCGGTGAGCGCGCCGTGGTCAGCACGGCGAGAATGCCGCTGCCAAGGTTCGCGCCCAGCACCAGGCCAAGCGCGACGTCGAGCGGAACCACACCGGACGCCGCGAGGGTCGCGGTCAGCAGCACGATCGCCAGGCTGGAATAAGAGATCACCGTTAGCAACGCGCCGACGAAGATTTCCAGCAACAGGTCGCTTGAGAGCGAAGCCAGCAGCGACTGGATCGCTGGCGCCTTGGTCAGCACTTCGGTGGCTTCGCTCACCAGCCGCAGCGCCAGCAGCATCAAGCCGAGGCCGATCAGCACGCGGCCGAAGCGGCCGGCCGGGCTGGACTGGCGCGAGATGAACAGCACCACGCCCAGGAAGATGAAAAGAGGCGACAGCCATGACAGATCAAGCGAGAACACCACGGCCATCAGGCTGGTGCCGATGTCGGCACCGAGCAGTACGGCCAGTGCGAGCGGCAGCGCGACAAGTCCCTGGGCGACGAACGACGAGACGATCAGGGCGGTCGCTGTGCTGGACTGCACCAGGGCGGTGACGCCGATGCCGGAGAGGGCGGCGGTGTAGCGATTGCTGATGCTGTGTGCCAGCACATGGCGGAGATTGGCGCCGAACACCCGCAGGATGCCGGTTCGAACGAGTTGGGTGCCCCAGACCAGCAGTGCGATCGCCGCCAGCAGATTCAACAGATGCTTCATGTCTCGAAACGACTATACGCTTGACGCGTCGCAGAAAAACAGGCCGCTCCATCGCAGCGAGGCTTCATCGGGCGCGCCGGACCCGCAGCAGTTCGTCCAGGATCAGGCCCACGGCACCGATGGTAATGGTGGCGTCGGCGACATTGAAGGCGGGGAAATACCAGCCGGCCCAGTGGAACTGCAGGAAGTCCACGACGTAGCCGTACAGCAGCCGGTCCACCACATTGCCGATCGCGCCGCCCAGGATGCACGCCAGCGAGAAACTGAACAGCTTCTGGCCGGGATGCGAGTGCAGCATCCAGACGATGAACACCGTCGCCACCACGCCGATGCCGGTGAACAGCCAGCGCTGCCAGCCGGATGCGCCGGCCAGGAACGAGAAGGCGGCGCCGGTGTTGTGGGCCCGGACGATGTTGAAGAAGCTGGTGATGAAAGTCGAGTCGCCCAACCGGTAGGAGCCGATGATCAGGATCTTGGTGAACTGGTCGGCGATCAGGATGATGAGGGCCAGGCCCAGCCACGGCAGCATGCTGCCCGAAGAGGTCTTGGCCATCACGCGAATTCCCGCGCTTCGCCGGCGCCGAACAGGTTGCTCACGCAACGGCCGCAGATCGTCGGGTGCGCCTCGTCGGCGCCAACGTCGGCCCGCCAGTGCCAGCAGCGGTCGCATTTTTCATCCTGCGCTGCGCTCACCTTCACCGCCATGTTGTCACCTGCGACCACCGTCATCGACGAGGTGATGAAGACGAATTTCAGGTCGTCGCCCAGGCTGGCCAAGGCCGACCAGAGCTCGCCGTGGGTGGCCATCGGCACCGTCAGTTCGACGTTGGCCTGCAGCGACGAGCCGACCTGGCCCGCGGTCCGCAGCGCTTCGATCTCCTTGTTCACCAGCTCGCGCGCGGCGCGGATGCGGCTCCACTTCTCCAGCAGCGCCGGATCGGGCGTGCCGAGGTCGTGGTAGGTCTCGAAGAAGATCGACCGCGTGGCTTCGGCAGGCGACCTGTCGGTCGCGGCCCCGAACACCTGCCACGCTTCTTCGGCGGTGAAGCTGAGGAAGGGCGCCATCCAGCGCAGCATCGCATGGGTGATATTCCACAGCGCAGTCTGCGCGCTACGCCGCGCCAGCGATTTCGGTGCTGTGGTGTAGAGCCGGTCCTTCAACACGTCGAGATAGAACGCGCCGAGATCTTCGGAGCAGTACACCTGCAGCTTGGCCACCACCGGGTGGAACTCGTACACCTCGTAATGGGCCAGCACCTCGGCCTGGAACTGCGCCGCGCGCGCGAGCGCGTAGCGGTCGATTTCCAGCATCTCGTCAGGCCCGACCGCGTCCTTCACCGGATCGAAGTCGCTGACGTTGGCCAGCAGGAAGCGCAGGGTGTTGCGGATGCGCCGGTAGGAATCAACCACCCGCGCCAGGATCTTGTCGTCGCCAGCGATGTCGCCCGAATAGTCGGACGCGGCGACCCACAGCCGGATGATTTCCGCGCCCAGCTTCTGCGTCGTCACCTGCGGGTCGACCCCGTTGCCCTGCGACTTGCTCATCTTGTAGCCCCGCGCATCGACCGTGAAGCCGTGCGTCAGCAAGCCGCGATACGGCGCCCGGCCATACATCGCGCAAGCGGTCAGCAGCGAGGAGTGGAACCAGCCGCGATGCTGATCGTGGCCTTCGAGGTACAGGTCGGCCTCGGGGCCCGGAGCGCCCGTGCGACTGTCGATCTCCTGGTGACCGGCGCCCGGGTGCGAGACCTTCAGCACCGTGGTGTGGGTGGTGCCCGAATCGAACCAGACCTCCAGGATGTCGGTGCTCTTTGAATAGAGCGGCGCGTCCTGCGGGCCGAGGATGGACTCGCTGGTGGCCTTGCTCCAGGCCTCGATGCCGCCCTGCTCCACCATGTCGGCCGCCAGATCCAGGATTTCCATCGTGCGCGGGTGCAACTCGCCGGAATCCTTGTGCAGGAAGAAGGGCAACGGCACGCCCCAGCTGCGCTGCCGGCTGATGCACCAGTCGGGCCGGCCGGCGATCATGTCGCGCAGGCGGGTGCGACCGTTCTCCGGGAAAAAGCCGGTCTCTTCGATCGCCGCCAGCGCCATCTGGCGCAACGTGGCCGGCGCCTTGTCCCGGGTGAAGACGCCAACGCCCTCGTCCATCCGGATGAACCACTGGGCGGCGGCGCGGAAGATCACCGGCGTCTTGTGGCGCCAGCAATGCGGGTAGCTGTGGCTGATGGTCTCGGTGGCGAACAGCCGTCCCGCGCTCTTGAGCGTGTCGATGATGTTCGGCGCGGCCTTCCAGATGTGCTGGCCGCCGAACAGCGGGAAATCGCCCGCGTAGGCGCCATTGCCCTGCACCGGATTCAGGATGTCGTCATAGGCCATGCCATGCGCCACGCAGGAGTTGAAGTCGTCCACGCCATAGGCCGGAGACGAGTGGACGATGCCGGTGCCGTCCTGTGCCGTCGCATAGTCAGCCAGGTACACCGGCGACAGGCGGCGGTAACCGGGGTCGGTGTCGTACAAGGGATGGCGGAAGTTCAGCTGGCCCAACTGCTCGCCCTTGACTGTCGCCAAAACCGTGCCGGTCAGGTGATAGCGCTGCATGCAGCTTTCCACCAGCACCGATGCCAGCACCAGCAATCCGCGCTCGGTGTCGACCAGCGAGTAATCCAGCTCCGGATTCAGGTTGAGCGCCTGGTTGGCGGGGATGGTCCAGGCGGTCGTGGTCCAGATCACGATGAACACGGGTTTGTCCGCAACCGGTCGGGCCAGGCCGGTCGCAGCCAGTCCGAACGCCGACAGCACGGACGCCTTGTCGTCGGCCTCGAAGCCGACATC
>JAJAZH010000382.1 GCA_026785815.1 Ramlibacter sp.
GGCCAGCGGCGTGTGGATGCTGGGCCGCGTGGCCAAGCAGGCAGTGCAGTCCGGCGGCAGCTTCGAGATGCCTCTGGCCTGGATCGTCATGGCGGCGCTTGGCGTCGTGATGGTGACCATCTTCATGTACATCCGGTTCGTTCTGCACAAGCGTCTCGTAAGCGCAGTCACGGCATCCGACTGGTCTTCAGGCGGTGCGGCGCTTGCGCAGATCCGAAGATGGGCGGCGGTGAATTTGGGCCTCGGTCTTCTCGTACTCCTCGTGACGCTGCTGCGTTGGACGGCGTGAACCAGCTGCTGCAGCAGAACACGCGGCGAACGTCGGCTTTCAACGCGACTCGGTGACCGCAACGGCCCTGCCCCCCGGGGTGGAAGTGGCTTGAGACGACCGAATCGACCCAGTCCGCGACGTCAGAAGTTGGCGCACTACGCCGATAGAATCTTCAAATCGCAGAGCACTGCGACGGGCCACCAGGCCCGCGCTATCGCCGGTGGGCGGAGGGTGCGATGTTGCTTGAGCTACATGCCTGAGTGACAGCCACTGGCGCCACCGCTTTCGTCAAAGGCAGAAAACCTCAAACAAATCAATGCCTTACGGTAGTGGGGTGGCTGATGGGGCTCGAACCCACGACAACAGGAATCACAATCCTGGACTCTACCAACTGAGCTACAGCCACCGTAGAGTGCGAGATTATAACGGCCGCCGGGACGCTCGCGGCAGCGGCTCAGTTCACCATCACCAGTTTGCCCTTCACGCCGCGCGACCCCATGCGCGCATAGGCCGCCTTGAGCTCGGCCATCGGCATGGTGCAGTCGATCACCGGCTTGACCTTTGCCTGCGCATACCACTGGGCCAGCTGGCTCATCATCGCTGCATTGGCCTGCGGTTCGCGCCGGGCGAAGTCACCCCAGAACACGCCGACGATCGACGCGCCCTTGAGCAATGCGAGGTTGAGCGGCAGCGATGGAATCGGGCCCGACGCGAAGCCGACCACCAGATAGCGTCCGCGCCATGCGATCGAGCGGAAGGCCGGCTCGGCGAAGTCGCCGCCCACCGGGTCGTAGATCACGTCGGGTCCCTTGCCGCCGGTCGCCGCCTTGATCGCATCGCGAAAGGCGTTGGGCAAGGCGTGCTCCGAATAGTTGATGGTCAGGTCGGCGCCGATGGACTTGCACAGCTCGCACTTCTCGTCGGTCGACGCCGCGGCGATGACTGTCGCGCCCATGATCTTGGCGATCTGGATCGCCGCAGTACCGACGCCGCCCGCAGCGCCCAGCACCAGCACCGTTTCTTGCGCCTTCAACTGGGCCCGGTCGACCAGCGCGTGATGCGAGGTGGCGTAGATCATGATGAAGGCGGCGGCGTCGACGTGCGGGAAGCCGGCCGGCAGCGGCATGCAAAGGGCCGCCGGCGCGAGGGTGTGGGTGGCGAAACCCCCGGTGCCGGAGAGGCAGGCGACGCTTTGCCCGACCTTGAGGTGGGTCACCCCGTCGCCCACCGCCTGCACCACACCCGCATATTCCGAGCCCGGAACGAAGGGAAGCGCGGGCTTCATCTGGTACTTGTTCTGCACGATCAGCAGGTCGGGAAAGTTCAGGCTGGCCGCCTTGATCTCGATCAGGACCTCGCCCTTGCCCGGCTGCGGCGTGGGCATTTCCTTCCAGTGCAGGGCGTCGATGCCGGTGGGGTTTTCGCAAAGCCAGGCGTGCATTGGGTTTCTCCTCGAATTGACCGGATGATAGGGCGCGCTGACGCGCCGCGATGTCCCAGCGGCGACCGGACGCAAGCCTACAATCGGCGCCAGCCCGCACCATGAAAATCCTGATCTGCAACGACGACGGCTACCAGGCGCCCGGCCTGGTAGCGCTGCACCAGGCATTGAAAGACGTCGCTGAGGTGGAAGTAGTCGCGCCGGAGCTCAACAACAGCGCGAAGTCGAATGCATTGACGCTGCATTCGCCGCTCTACGTGCACCAGGCGAGCAACGGGTTTCGCTACATCAACGGCACGCCCGCCGATTGCGTCCACGTCGCGCTGACCGGGCTGCTCGATTACCGGCCCGACCTGATCGTGAGCGGCATCAACAACGGCGCCAACATGGGCGACGACACGATCTATTCCGGGACCGTGGGCGCCGCGATGGAAGGCTACCTGTTCGGCATTCCCGCCATCGCCTTCTCGCAAGTCGACAAAGGCTGGGCCCATATCGACGCCGCGGCCCGGATCGCGCGCGAACTGGTGCTTTCCATGGCATCGCGTCACACCACCGACGGCGGCCACTGGCTGCTCAACGTGAATATCCCGAACCGGCCCTTCGAGCAGATCAAGCCGGCCCAGGTCTGCCGGCTCGGCCGGCGGCATGCCGCGGAAAAGGTGATCGCCCAGGACAGCCCGCACGGCCAGACCATGTACTGGATCGGCGGCGCTGGTGCGGCCAAGGACGGCGCCGAGGGCACCGACTTCCACGCCACCGCGCAGGGCCATGTCTCTTTGACGCCGCTGCAGGTCGATCTGACCGATCACGAAC